>NZ_JAMXFD010000011.1:0-28281 GCF_025370875.1 Laspinema palackyanum D2c | reverse complement strand
AAACATTTCCAAGGTTGTAGAGGGTGTTGCCTTCCCCCACTTTGTCTGCGAGTTGCCGGGATATTTCTAAGGATTGGCGGAAGTATTGCTCCGCTTGGGTGTATTCTCCGACAGAACCGTAAACATTTCCGAGACCGTTGAGGGTGTTTCCTTCCCCCGCTTTGTCTGCGAGTTGCCGGGATATTTCTAAGGATTGGTGGTAGGATTGCTCCGCTTGGGCGTACTCTCCCAAAGAACGGTAAACAATTCCCAGGTTGTTGAGGGTGCTGCCTTCCCCCGCTTGGTCCCCGATCGCCCGATAAATTTCTAGCGCTTGTTTGAATGACTCTAAGGCATCACGAAATTGACTGCGCTGATACTGTTCAAGTCCTAAATTCAACAATCGTTCCGCTTCCTGTTGCAGTTCTTCTACAGTTTGGGCAGTCACGGAAAGATTGGATAGGTTGCGCTGACTTTCCCCGAGGGTCGGGATGCCGATGAGAAGGATGAAGGTGAGTAGGGCTAGATTGAGGGGTTTGTGAGAAAATGGCATGGGTAGAAGCTCCCGAGATAGGGTTAACTGAGCCAGTGAGATGCAGGGTTAGAGATGAGCGACAAGTGAGGTCTGGGTTTAGGGGCTGGTGGGGTCGGAGTCAAGGGGGAGCAAGGGGGCTTTGGCGATGTCCGCGAGTCCGACATCGGTGAGTAAGCTCTCCCAGTATGCGGTTAGGTCGGTGTCTTCGGGATTTTCTCGGCGCAGTTGGGCGAGGGTGTGGAGGGTGTCGTGCCAAATTCCGGCTTGGGCGTAAAGTGAGGGGACTTGTCGGGGGGTGGCTTGGCTCACTTGTTGGGCTAATTCGGGATTCTCGACGCGCTGGATTCTGCCGGTGACATAGATGTTGGCTTCTCGGATTCCTGCTGTGGTGGGACAAAGGAGGGCTAGGGTCCAGGAATAGGTCTGATTGGGTTCTAAGGGGGGGATATTGGCATCTTCGGGAACGGTGATGCTTAAGATGCCGGGGGTCCCTGCTAAGGGTACGGGTTGGCTATAAATGCTGTTGCGCTGTTCATCGATGAGGACGAATAGGGCTGTTTCTGCCTGGGTTTGCGGGATGTAGACGAAGATGGTGGGATGGGGGGAAACGGTGAGTCCGATTTTTTGGTTTAAATCAGGTAGTACGGGAATGAGGGATGGGGAATTTTCCCCAGTTAGGCACTCATCTCGGGGTCCTGCGGGAAGGGTGGGGGGTTTGTCATCCGGATCTAAGGGAGGCATGACTTCCGGGGTTTGAGATGGAAAGGTTTGGGCGAGGGTCCGGAGGGCTGTGGGGACAGGGGAGAGGCTGAGAATGCAGGCGGTGGATAAGGCGATCGCCTTTAGGAACAAGAGTGGGTTCAGCATGATAGAGCACCAGATTGAATGGGGTTGATTGACGCGGGAAATACCTCCGCAGAGGGTTTAAAGGGGTCCTAATTATTAGCGGGTGGGAATTCCCGGCCTCATTGGATCAGGTGGGTTGGGATTGAGGTATTGTAACTTATGATGAACGAAGAGAACGACTGAAGTCGTTACTACGAACATTAAGAACGACTGAAGTCGTTACTACGAACATTAAGAACGCCTTCAGGCGTTACTACGAACATTAAGAACGCCTTCAGGCGTTACTACGAACATTAAGAACGACTGAAGTCGTTACTACGAACATTAAGAACGCCTTCAGGCGTTACTACGAACTTGGTTGTTGATGTTACTTCGGTGAGGAATCAATAACGCGGTAAACTTCTATGGTTTTGGATTTTCCTTTTAAGGGTAAAGCTCCCCAGGATTCTACTTTAAATTTATCTAAAATATGGACTAAGGTTTCTCGGGCGATTAGGATGCGACAATCATCGGGGTGGCGCTGTTTCTCACAACTTTCTAGGCGGGAAGCGGTATTGACACTATCCCCAATGATGCCATATTCTAAGCGGTGTTTTCCCCCTAGGCTGCCAACGGTAATCGGTCCGGTAAAAATTCCGATTCGCATCTGTACTTTGGGTAATCCTTCTTGTTGCCAGGTTTGATTTAATTCTTGGAGTTTTCTGCTCATGGCTAAGGCGGCGCTGACGGCATTTTCCGCATCTTTAGCAATCTGTTCGGGGGTGGTGCTGGGAATGGGTACGCCGAAGGCTGCCATAATGCCATCGCCGGTGAATTTATTGACGATGCCGTGATGGTTTAGGACTTCATCTGTCATGGCACTGAGATAGGGATTTAACCAGGTCATTAATTCTTCTGGGGTTTTGGTTTCGGACAGGGTACTGAAGTTTTTGAGGTCGGTAAATAGGATGGTGGCTTTGAGGGTTTGCCAGGGGAGCATTCCTGATTCTAGCAGCCGATCGCGTTCGGTCCAAAGGGCTGTGGCTATCTCCGGGGAGGTCTGTTGTCCCAACAGGTTCATGACCATTTGTTGCTGTTTTCCAGCAAGTTGTCGCTGGTACATCACGCCGAATAAACTTGTGCAAATAAAGGCAGTAGCCGGGGCGGCTAGGGGTATCCATCCGCCGGTTAAAATGAGGCTGTAGCCGATGCTAAAAATTAGCCCTAGTGCAATGAATACACTTCCTGTAATCATCATGGAATTGTGGAATCTCTGGACAACTAGGCTACCACTCATCCCCCAAAAAACAATCCACAGAATTTCTCCCCATTCTGGCATAAACCAAAATAACGGTTTATCGTCTAATACCGCTGATAAAATTTGGCTGCTCTTTTGTCCATGAATTACCACCCCGGGCATTTTTAATTGACCAATTCCCCGACTATAAGGTGTATAAAATAAGTCTTTGAGGGTCGGTGCAGTTGCGCCAATAAAAATAATTTTATCTCGCACCCATTCCGGGTCGAAGTCTCGGGCGATCGCCTCTGTAAAACTAATCTTTCGAGCCACAGATTCAGTGCGATAATTAAGCAGGGTTTGATATCCTCCAGCATCAAGGGATTGATACCCACCGGAATTAAATTTTAATTTGGAAAAAATGGCATTTCCTAGCTGATATTCTTGGGCTTCAGTTAGCATAGGTTCTATGCCTTGATTTTTTAGATAAAACCGGGCTAATTGTAAGGAAAATGAAGGGAAAGTTGTGCCGTCTTGGGAGGCAAACATTAAATTGCGGCGCACTCTGCCATCGGGGTCGATCGCAATGTCATTGAAGCCGATTTGTTCTGCGGAAATCCCCGCCGGTGCAGAAACTCTTTGTTTCTCTTCGTTCCCCAGGGTGGTAATAGCAATCACATTCGGTTGTTGCAATTGGGCAAGCAATTCCTGATGTCCCGGTTCGGTGGGGATATCTCGGACAATATCTAAGCCGATCGCAATGGGTTGATGGCGTTGTAATTCTTCCAGGACTTCGGCAAACAGGCGATCGCTAAAAGGCCATGTTCCCTGGTTCGCTATATCTTGTTCTGTGATTTCAACAATCAGTAAGCGGGGGTCCGGTCCTGGGTCGGGACGGATCCGGGTCATGGCGTCAAACAGGATAAGTTCTAACGGTTGCAACCCGCCCAATTGTCTCACTCCGAGTAATAACGCCGTGATAGTGAGACTGGGAATTGCAACTTGCCCGGGGAATTGGGGGATAATTTCTCGGACTTTTTGGGCGAGGGGATTGAGTTTAGATACAATAAAAGGAATCATGGGATTGATTTAATTTTAATGTGAGACTAAGGGAGCAGGTTCTGTGAATTTAACCTACCCAGAAAAGAGGAAAAGGTAGGCAATGCCTACCTTTTCCTAATAGCTCCTCGTGACTCGGCACAGCCAAGTCACGAGGAAGATGGGGGGAAAAGACTGAAGTCGTTACTACGAACACCGGAGAGAATGACTGTTGCTCAATTTTGTTATAAAAGTTTCTTAGCCCGCAGAGGCGGGCTTTGTTTGATGGGGATTTATAATAAACCATCGAGTTCTAATTCCTCGATGATTTGTAATCCGCGTGGGTCTCCGACTCGTAATAAGGAGGCTTTGGCATCTTCGCGAACCCCCATGTCTTCGTCTTCTTCTAGGACTTCGATCAGGGAGTCGATCGCCCCGGCATACACCACGTTGGAAGGGAGTTCGCGGCAGAGTTGCCCGATCGCCCAGGCGCAGTTACTTCGGACTGCGGCAATAGGGTCGGTTCGCAGGCTGTAAATGAGGGGGGGAATGGCCGAAATAACGAGATCGTAGCCGACATTAGATAGTTGACCCAGGGAACTGGCGGCCCAGAGGCGGACGGCGGAAATGTCGGTTTTGAGGGCTTCGAGGAGGGGTTCGAGGGCGCGGCGATCGGCACAATTTCCCAATGCCCAAACGACACCCTTTCTAACGTAGCCGTTCCAATCCAAATTCAGCCGGTCGATTAAGGGTTCGACGGCATCGGGACTGGTATTGCGTCCAAGGGCGTAGGCGGCACTCACCCGCACGAGGGGGCAAGGGTCGCTTAACAGTTGGATCAGGTGGGGGATGGCGCGTTCATCCTGAATTTCACAGAATGCCCGCGTCGCGATCATTCGCTGTTCGGGAACAGATGACGCTAACAACAGCAACATTTTCTCAGGATCCGGCTTGGGGGCGGCGGGGGCCTCATCCAAATGATCCAGAGGGCTATCTAGCTCATCATCGAGATTTAGTGCGCTTAGGTCACGGTCGTACATAAACCGTATTTTACCATAAATGTCATTTATCCTTAACAGGCAAGGCAGGGGGTTTCGGGGAGAATGGGGGGGATGAAGGATGAAGGATGACGGATGAAGGATGACGGATGACGGATGAAGGATGAAGGATGAAGGATGACGGATGACGGATGAAGGATGACGGAGAATGTTCGTAGTAACGACTTGCTGTCGTTCTCTTAAGTTCGTAGTAACGACTTGCTGTCGTTTCATAGCTGAAGCGGTACAGTCACCATGAGGGGCTTAAGCGCCTGTTTGGGAACTGGAGGATCCGGACAGGGGTGCGTTACTTGGCCAATGCCAAGTAACGCGGTAACGACTGAAGTCGTTACTACAAACATGAACCCCCATCCTCCCGAAACGATGTTCTCAAAAAAAAATAGAGGCACTGCTGTGCCTCTGGGGATTGCGAGTTAGGCTGATTTAGCCTGAACTGCAAGTTGCCCTAACTGGAGGGTGAGAGTCTATTCAATGGAATCGGCTGTCCGTTCTAGGGCTTTACCTGAACGATCTAAGTCCTGCTTCACTTTAGATTTAACGGCGTCGGTGGCCTTTTCTGCGGTGTTTTGAGCTTTATTGCCGAGTTTATCTGCTTCCCGGGCTGCGGTTTTAGCGCCTTTGTTCAGAGAGTTTCGGGTATTTTCAACGGCGGTTTCCCCGGTTTCTTTGGCTAAATCTGCCCCGGCTTTCGCGTGTTTGCCCAATTCGTTGGCGGCATTTTCAGCGCGATCGCCAATTTTAGAGACTTGTCCGGGGACTTCTTCCAGTATCTCGCCAAGGTCTTTATCCGGATAGGTTCGGGAATCGTCTTTAATCCGGCGTTCGGCGCTATCTTTGAGTTCTTTCGCTTTGGCTTCAGCGCGTGTAGTCGCCCCTTGTCGGGGGTCCGTATCGGGATACTCGTTCATTCCCCCTTCATAGGTGGAGTTGACGTACTTGGAGGGCATTTCCTCTCTGACCTGATCAGAAGTTTTAGCCATGACGGAGGGGGTATTGCTGCAAGCAGTGCCGACGATGAGTAGCAGTCCTGCCATCATTCCGGTTAAAATTTGTCGAAGGCTAATATTTTTGAGCCAATTAATCATCTGTTTCATACAAAACTCCTTTGAATTTCAGTAGCATTTTTGCCGCTTTTTGCCTTACATTTAATCGGGTAAAAGCGGCTGTTGCATACTTCTATGATTGTTATTTTGAGAAAGTTAAATTTTCCTCAATGACTTCCAGCTTAGAGTGCCAGTGGCGATCGCCACCTCTACCGAAAGTATCATTTTTTACCGATTTTCTGAAGGCTGCAAAAGTAGCGACAATCCATTGCACGATTGCTGGGTCACGGGTCTGATGAATCAAAAAAATTCCCCTTTTGGGAGGATGTCACCGAACTCTGCTGATGAATCACCGTTGGCTTGAGCAATATGCAGCCTGTAAAAATAAAAGATGGACAAGCGATCGCCTGTCCATCTATATCAGCATTGTCCCAATCTCGATCACAGGAAACCCCCTGGGTTCCGAGGGCATCGGTACAGTTAAAGGGAAGACAACCGCATTTCTGGACTAAATCTCTGCCAATCCGTAATCAATCCGGTATAAAAACCTGGTTTCTGTTCCCTGAACTCTGATCCGGGACTACCGCTTTAGCTTTATGCCAATGCAAAGGTAATCCCCTGCGGTTGTGCGGTTTCAATCAGGATTTGCTCCACTTGAGCCGGAGTCAAGTTGGGATTGGCTTGCAGCATCAGCGCCACGACCCCGGAGACATGGGGGGCAGCCATTGAGGTTCCCTGTTCAAGCTCGTAGTTTTGATTGGGATAGGTAGACAAGACATCAACACCCGGGGCAACAATAAAATTCAAGGGAGAGGGGCCAGCCGGGTTAGAAAAGCTTGCTAATTGATTGGCGGGATTGACTGCACCGATCGCGATCGCCAAATTGTTGCGCGCATTAAACGCCGGGTCTCCAGGCTGGGTTGCACCATAGGTATCCCGCTCGTTGCCTGCGGCAATCACCGCCACAACCCCTCTTGATCGGGCAAATGCCAGGGCTTCTTGAGTTTGCAGGGAAGGAGGAGCTCCCGGATTCCGGCCAAGACTCATTTGAATCACTCGCGCTCCATTTTCCACGGCGTAGTAAATTCCCTCCGCCACTGGATCGAAGTCCTCATCGCGATTAGACTTAGACTCTCCGAGGACGCGGATGGGCATAATTGTCGCATTATACGCCACTCCATTCATTTCTAGCCTGTTCTCTCCGGTTACGATATCTACCCCATTTCGCCCTGCTGCGACGGTGCCTGCGACGTGGGTGCCGTGAGAATCTTCCGGACCCCCGCTGGGATTATTAATGCCATCCACAAAGTCCCAGCCTCGCACATCATCAATGAACCCATTGCCATCATCATCAATGCCATTATTGGGAATTTCATTGGGATTGACCCAGATATTACTGGCGAGATCCGGATGTTTCCAGTCCACCCCATCATCCAAGATGGCGACGATGACGCCTTCCCCAGTAAAGCCTCGGTTCCAGACGGCGGGGGCATTGATTAAATTCAAGTCCCCCGTATTGTTCCGGGTCGCGGTACTGGTGAGATCAGGGGCCGGGGCTAAAGCCGGTTCGCCCAGGGCACGGGCGACGGCGGCAGCGGCATCCGCTAACCCGTACCCAAACAAACTGTTAAATTTTCCCGTGGTTGGTGTTCCTGAGAGGCTCAGGCTGTAGTTGGTCTCACCCTCGAACTGATTGACGCCGACAAAGTAAGTTCCTGCGGGTAATCCAACTAATGAAAACGTTTCTGCATCGCTGCTATAGCCTCCTGTTGCAAACAGGCTACTCAGGAGCTTTTCTGGACCGGGGGCGCTGCTGAGAATCTCACCGCGTTCAACGATGCTATTGTTGTTGATATCCTGAATTAAATAAACTTCTGCCGTGGTACTCAGTCCCTCCAGGTTGATTTGAATATCGCTGGGCCTGGTGAGATTAAAGCGGTAGGTATCGGCTAGATTGGTCTCGGATAAGGCTCCTGTTAAGGTTTGGGGGGTGGGGTTCAATGTTCCCACTTCTAAGGCTTCTGAGAGTGGAAACTGAATGGCTGTGGTTTCTACCGTCAGGTTATAAGTGCTCTCCCCCTCGAAGGGTTCAACGATGATGTAATACTCCCCGAGAGAGAGTTTGGGAATGAAAATTTCCTCGGGCTGAATGCCTTCATTTTCAGAACTGATGATAATTTCGTCGTAAGAAATTACCCCATCTTTATTTCGGTCACCGGCGATCGCCACATCTGCATCCGCACTCAGTTGGTCCAGATTCAACCGAAATCGAGTCGGTGCAATAATGGTGAAACTATAGATATCTCTGGGGTTAAAATCCCCGAGCACCTGGGGCTGGTCAAATCCTTCTAATTCCAACACTTGATTAATTGGAACCTGGCCTTGATTGCTGAGGGGACCTCTCAAGGCCACATCCAAATCGAAGGCTTGACTGAGGGTATTGCCCACGTTATCTGGGGGGACATCGGGGCGCGGAACGGTGGAGAGGAGGACAGTATAGTTTGTATTGCCCTCGAACCGCTCAATTCCCACAAAGTAGGTCCCGGCAGCCAACCCGCGCCGAATCACTTCCGGTGTCGTTCCTTCGTTGGCGGAGAGGTCGATGATTTCTTCTAAGTCGATTTCGCCATCTTCGTTGAGGTCCTGAAACAGGACGACATCGGCATCGGCACTTAACCCTCCAAGTTCCAAGTCAAACTCACTGGGGATCTCTACAGTGAAGCGGTAGAGTTGTTGAGGGTTGCGATCGCTCAGGACGCTATTGATCTGCTCCACACCCAGCAATCCCAAGTCTGTGGCAGCATTCAGATCTAGGGTCGGCGTCCCCAGTCGTCCTTCGGCTTTCCCAAATCTCAGATAATGTTCGATCGCACTCACTTGACCGGCGTTAACTGCGGCTGCCACATCTGGATTATTGGCTAAATAAAACGGGCGATCAAACCCAAAACCCGGTTCGCGACCCTCACTTAACCCGAATTCCCGAAAATGTTGATAGGGGGTCATGACTCCCGCTGCCACGACTGAGGCTACATCGGGATAAGCCGCCAGGTAAAAGTCGGTGAAAAACTCCAAAATCGGATCCCGCCCTTCGGATTGTCCGAAATTTACGAAATGTTCGATCGCCGAGAGGGTTCCGGCTGCCACGGCTTCGGCAACATCGGGGTTTTCTTCCAAATAATAGGCGGTGTCAAACCAAATACTCGGATTCCGGCCTTCTCGTTGACCAAAATTGATGAAGTGTTCCAATCCACTCTTGAAAACCCCGGTAGCGATTGCCGCTTCTACATCAGGGTTTTGGGTGATATACGCACTTTCCTCAAACAAGCGACTAATATCCAACATTCAGTTCAATTGGGAGGCTAAGAATTGAAATATTTGTGGATTGTATCAGCTCTGAGGGTTTATTTCTATCACTTTTCTATCAATTCTTTCTAATTTATCCGCCGAAACCTTAGAAAGATTTCTATCCTCGTCAAAAAAAAATTATTTTATTTTATGATAGGATAAAAGTTCCCTTGATTTTATACCAAATCCGGTTGTAAAAAACCTATTTTACTCTTGTAGTTAAAAGTAGTTAAAAGTAGGGTGAGCACTGCCCACCTTTCTGTGCAGGTGGGCAATGCCTCCTGAGCTCTGAGCGCTGAGTTTGTCGAAGCCTGTCCTGAGCTTGTCGAAGGGCGTCGAAGCCTGTCCTGAGCCAGTCGAAGCCTGTCCCGCAGCTCCGTCGAAGCCTGTCCCGCAGCTCCGTCGAAGCCTGTCCTGAGCGCAGTCGAAGGGGGGGGGAGTCGAAGGGCCTATTCGTTTTTAAAGACCTATCACAACCGAATTCCGTATGACTCTTTTAACCCCTCATTCAAAATCAAAAATCAATCCCAATGCCGACCAGAAGGGTAACATAACAAAGATTGCGATAAAAACTCGATTAGTTACAAGGGAGAAGATTTGCTTTGGAGTTATATATAGATACAATTTGGATTTCAGGCTAAAATCATCGGTAAGCCAAGGACTGCTCCCGGGCCTGGTCCAAGTCCCGATGACCTTTTTCTGGAGGCTAGTTTCTCAGATTAAACCCAGAGGCTAGAACCCGTTGGGGTTTGCGGTTACGGTGGCGAGTTCACCGACTTAGACCCAGACGCTAGAACGGTTGGCCGTTTCGATGAGAATGCGTTCCACTTCCGCAGGGGTTAAATTCGGATTAGCTTGCAACATCAAGGCAACAACCCCAGAAACATAAGGGGCAGCCATTGAGGTGCCGTCTATGGTAAAATAGTTCTGATTGGGGGTGGTGGAACGGATGCCAACTCCGGGTGCTACCAGGAAAGGATAGGGACCAACGGCGGACCCGGCGGGATTGGAGAAGGGGGCGACTCGGCGATCGCGATCGACTGCACCCACGGCAATTCCTAGTCCTTCGGCGGCACGAATGGCCGGATCGGACGGTTGAGTGGCCCTGGCTGATCCTTGATTTCCCGAGGCAAAGACGGCGACGACTCCGCGATCGCGCGCAAAGCGCAAAGCATCAGCAATCCTTTCTGTAGGCGGTTCTCCGGGCAAATTCCCTAAGCTCAAATTCAATATCTGTGCACCATTGTCTACGGCATAGCGAATTCCATTGGCGACGGCGATTTCAAATTCATCGAAGGACTGGCGATCGTCCAGAACACGCACCGGCATTACCGTCGCATTGTATGCCACTCCGGTGACATCAAACGGGATTCCCCCATTGAAAGTCCCATCAATCCCATTTCTCTGTGCACCAATAATCCCCGCTAGGTGCGTCCCATGACGTTCGGTTGAGTAAGAAAAGGAGGGATTCCCATTCCCCTCAACAAAATCATAGCCATGAAAGTCATCAATAAACCCATTGCCATCATTATCCAATCCGTTGCCGGGAATTTCACCGACATTCATCCAGAGATTCCCCTGGAGGTCCCGATGGGTGAGATCGATTCCCGTATCTAAAACCGCGATCACCACTCCCTCTCCGGTATATCCCCGGTTCCAAACAGCGGGTGCATTAAGCGCATCTAAGGCATAATTATTGAGGATGGGATTGGGGACTTGGGGAAACGGTGTGGGTTCTCCCAAGACGCGCGCTACAGCAGCGGCAGCATCCACTAACCCAAACCCAAAGTTCGGGTCAAACATTGGAGGAGGGATGTCCAGAGTGCGAGTTTCTGAATCTGGGGAGATATCCGGGAAAAGACTCAAGTGATACTCGGTTTCTCCTTCTACAGGGTTTACCCATACGGAATAGGTTCCCGGTTCTAAGGCAGTGTGGGTAATCGTTTCGGGTTGAGTGCCTGGGGTGGTGGATTCGGCGAGAATTTGGGCGCTTTCCAGGGAGTCCTGAACTAAAAATAAGTCTACATCAGCCGTTAATCCATTCAGTTCGATCTGAACGGGGGTGGTTGTATCGAGGGTAAATTGGTAGATGTCTGTGGAGTTGTTGGGTTCTACAAAGTTGCGGAGGAGGACTTGTGAGGAGAGGGAACCGATTTCTTGGAGAGAGAATTGCTGGGTTTCGGTGAGATTGGGGTAGGAGTTGGAAAGGGGGACGGTAGACAGACTTAGATGATAGGAGGTTTCGCCGTTTGGGGAGGCGATCGCCAGGGAGTAATCCCCTGGATTTAAGACGGAGTTCAAGAGTTTGGTGCGGGTTCCGGGTTCTGTATCGGTGGCGATCGCCTCGGTAAAGTCGAGGACTCCATTGCCGTTGTGGTCCTGATACAGGGTGACCTGGATATCATCACTCAGTCTACTCAAAAGTAAACTCACTTGACTCGGGCTATCTACGCGAAACCCATAGAGTTGCGGTGAGGTGTCTGGGGAAGTTGCCCCGGTGAGGTTTCGGGTCCCCAGTACCCCCAATTCTAGGGTTTCGTTGAGGGCGAGGGGGGCGTTATTTTCCGTTGCTGCACGTCCCTCCGATGCGCCGAATAGCAGGTAATGTTCCACTGCACTCATTTGTCCCTTTCTCACTAATGCCGCTACATCAGGATGATGGGTCAAATAAAATGTAGCATCAAAGTTAGGTCCGGGTGACCGTCCTTCCCCTTGTCCCGACGCTACAAAATGTTCATAAGCGGTGAGTAAATCCCCTGTCACTGCTGTAGCAATATCCGAGTTATGAGCGAGATAAATATCGGTAAAAAATTCCGTGATCGGATCGCGATTTTCACATTGACCCGTCTCAATGAAATGTTGAAAGGCTGTCGTTTCTCCCTCAGTCACTGCCATCCTGACATCGGGATATAAGGCTAAATAAAAATCCGGTTCAAACCAAGCGCTGGGTTGGCGATTTTCAAATTGACCCACCTCGATGAAATGTTGGAATCCACTGGTTAAAATACCAGCACTAACTGCCGCCATCACGTCGGGATTATGGCTGAGGTAATAGCTTTCGTTAAATAAGCTGGTGGGGTCTAACACAATCTACTCTTCTCGGCTGTTAAGCAACTGGGTCCAATTTAGGCCGATCGCTTCAGAGGTTTGAATCAGGCGATCGGCCTAAATTGGCTCTCTACCCTGATCTTATCATATTTTTCTTTAGCAGGAGTGACACCATTTCGGGAATCTAACTCTCGATTGTAGGAACAGACAACTGGCGGGGGATAAATCGATTGGCGGCCTTATAGCTTGCATTCGGTTAAAAACCGACTGCAAGTCTGATACAGTGGTGTTTTCAGTCGGTTTCAACTGACATCTTGCACCCTTCTCAACAACCGGCGGGGGATAAATCGATTGGCGGCCTTATAGCTTGCATTCGGTTAAAAACCGACTGCAAGTCTGATCCAGTGGTGTTTTCAGTCGGTTTCAACTGACATCTTGCACCCTTCTCAACAACCGGCGGGGGATAAATCTTATAGCTTGCATTCGGTTAAAAACCGACTGCAAGTCTGATCCAGTGGTGTTTTCAGTCGGTTTCAACTGACATCTTGCACCCTTCTCAACAACCGGCGGGGGATAAATCGATTGGCGGCCTCATAGCTAAAGTCGGTTAAAAACCGACTGCAAGTCTGATACAGTGGTGTTTTCAGTCGTCTTTAGACGACTTTAGCTGTTAGGCGGGGGATTTATCCCCCGCCGTAGAGGCGCTTATAAAAAAGCGCCTCTACAGGCTAAAAGGTTCAAACCCCTATAGGTGTTGCCACTAGTGCAAGATGTCCGGATTAAGCGATTTGGGTCCTAAATTGGGGTAAAATGTACTCTTCAGCAGCGCCATAGTTAACAGTCCAACCGAGATCTCGTAAAGAGGCGAGGGTTAATGCACTGGTGACTTGCTGCTCATTGGGATGTCCAGATTCTACCCCAATTTCGTTGTCAAAGGTGGGATTTTTGCGCCAGTGACCCAAGTCAGAACCCTCCCCTACGTTAACGGTGAGTTCGACGGGAGTGGGAATGAAGGTGCCGTTCATTTCCCCATACACCTGTCCGGCAAAGGTATTGGCATTGTATAATCCCTGGGCGTGATCGGCGATCGCATGGTGGTCTTCCCACAAGGTGCCAAATCCCACGACGTGAGTGAGTTCGTGAACCATTGTATCATACAGGTAGCGGGGATAATCCAGGAGGTCACTCTCGGGGTTGGTGTTGAAGACCACTTCACCGTGGACTGGGATTGGCGCAGCATCAAGCCGTCGCACTCTAGTTGGTCCTGCGGATGCCACGAATCCCGGTCCGAAATCCCCGGATTCGATATCGACGGTGATAGTATGGGGAGCATTAAAGGGACTTTGGATCACCATTTGTTCAATGCGATCGGCGGCTTTGCGGATGGTCTGCCGATGGGCATCGGTGAGGGTTTCGGTCCCCGGTCCGAAATTGAGTTCGAGGGAAAAGGCTTGCGGATCAGTGGGGCTAGGGGTAAATTGAGTGTGGAGAGTGTAATTGGCAGTGTTTTGATTGAAGGCGATCGCTTGCAGAGTATAAGTGCCCGCATCTAAAAATTGGCGGATGGATTCATTGGTAATACCGCGATTGGGTTGCCATGCGATGATTTCGATTTCTTCAGGATCGATCATGCCATTGCCATTGCGATCGGTCACTGGATCAATGATGCCATTGCCGTTGAAATCTCGAACTAGGCGTAAGTCAGCATCTCCCGTCAACTGGGTGAGATCAGCGGTGAAAATTCCGGGACGATCAAGGGTGAAGCGATAGAAGTTTTCGGGATTGTTAGCACTCACTTGTCCGACAACGGTCTGATTCGGTTGAAACTCCAAGGCGCGATCGCTCGTTTCTAATCCGGAGATCTCGATGGGAATAGCAGTAGCGATGGTATCCCCCGCCCCGGGTTCTGGGTCGATGCGTCCTGCTGTCTGTAAGGGATTTTCAGGACTGTCCGTTAAGCTCGGGGTCGAAGGAGAGTTGTCGCTATTCCAATCCGTGAGGCGATCGCGGGTGACGGCGAGAACCTCTGGATCATCCGTCAGGGAGTCTACATCTGCGGGACTCGGGGGTTTTGTCATCCTCACTAAGAGCATTTGCAATCCTAGGGTTTCCAGAGGATCCGTGGGCCGGTCAGATTTCCGGGAGACCCCGGGGAAAAAGCGGGTGAAGTCTTCCCAAATGGCAGATTCCCGAGGGGATAATTCTTGGGGAATAGACTCGGGGTTTTGTAAAGCATTGGGTTGGCGGGGATGGACTCCTAATGCGGCGATCGTCCCGGGGAAAGCTTCACTGAATGAACCCGAAGCAATTCCGGTGAAGGGTTCGCTATTGTGGTCGAGGACAGACTTCGGGTCAAATAACTCACTGCTTTCTAACATGAGGCAAAGTTCTCTGCAATGTAGAACAAAATTCAAATCAATCAGACCGGATATTTCGACAGCACCATCGGCCACCGAAATCCACACAACCGCATATCAGTTCACATCTAGATCCGGGATGTTTCGGAGTCAACTGACTGAACAGCGATATCGCCCTTTGAGCTTCCCCGATTTGGGGGTGGCCAATCTAGCGAGCAAGGTAACCTGTGGCGTCCGAGTTGAATCCCACGTTATCCCCTAAAACTGTGGAATTTAATGGATATAAATTTGCATCAGACTCTCATTTGGTGGGTCAATTTTAAACAAGTCCTAATCTTTGTGGGCTTGTTGTTATCCTCAACTACACCGTTGCTACAAAAAAGCTTTTTGCTCTCAGAAATCATCTTGAGTTTGCTGGATGAGACCGGAGAATAGCCGGAGTTTTGTAGTGGGTATAGAGAATTTTTAGTCAAATAGAGACCCCTTTAAAACATTTCAAGTTTAGATAGACTCAGCGGACTGAATGGCTGCACTGTTCAGTCATTGGGCTAAATTTCAACTCCTTAAATAAATTGGCGATCGCCCTAAACTGTTTCTGGTTCCAGAGTACCCCCAATCTGATCTAAAATAATCACCTAGATTAAAAAAAATATGTCAAAACCGGACAAACATCCCTCTGCAAGGGGATTTACAGATTAACCAAAACCGGGAAAAGTAGCCAGCTCGTTGCTTAATTTATCCCTTGAGGAAAGTCTCAATCAATCCTGAACCCATCTGGTGGGGGGACCCAGACCCCGATCTCAAGGAACTCCCAACCTGAAATTTTTGCCCCTAGATTGCTCCGTTTCCCTGGCCCCAAAATTTGGAGGGGCACGACACACCGAATGGGAGATAATAGAGGACATCAGGGAATCTAAACCTCTAAAAGTGTTCAACCGCTAAAACCTGTTGTTGGACAGGGCCAGCCTGTTAAAACCCGCACTCTCAAGGGTCCCGCTCCACGGACAAAGCCCCCGACCCAGGCTACTCTATAACAACGACTTGTGATACCCGAATTGGGTATCACAAAAAACATCCACAATCAGCACCACACTCGCATGAAAAACGCCTCTTAGGGAACTCCAAAAAATAAAACCCAAACGTTCGTAGTAACCCCTTGACGGGGTTTCTTTAAAGATGACTCAGTTCATGAGTCACTACGAACATTTGGAGGATTTATATTTTGCAATCCTCTCAAAAGCGGGAGCATTTGCTTTTGAGAGGCGTTTATTCTGGATGGAATCGGCGGACTGAGCGTCCTATGCAGACAGAGTTAGACTGTAATTCGTATTCACACCCTGGAACCCAGGAGAGACTAGCACTAAGTAATCGCCTGGGGTTAAACTGCGACTGAGCGCTTCCGGTGTTGTCCCACTTTGAATGGATTGAGCAATCAAGTTTCCTTGCTCGATCGCCCCATTATTATTCACCGTTTGATACAGTCTTAAGTCTGCATCATCATTGAGACCCGTTAACAATAAATTAACGTTTCTCACATCATTGAGCACAAACCGGAAATAGTCTTGAGGGTCCGCATTCCCCACCAAGTCATCGATTCGGCGAGTCCCGGACAAAATTCCCAGATTGGTCGCTGTATTCGCGCTGTTCCCCCCTACATCTCCGGTGACTGGGGTGGCAATCAAATTCAAATTGTACGGAGTTTCCGCCCCAGCAACCCCCTGGGACACATTCACAAAATAGTTACCTGCGGTGAAAAATCCCGTGATGGAATCTTGCAGAGTTCCGGGTTGTGCGGAAAGGCCAACCCGTTCCGTGGCATTGACCGTTCCATCATTATTACTATCAAAAAATAGTTCGAGACTGGCATCTTGAGTCATGCCATTGATGACCACATTTAAGTTGGTTGGTCCATTCAAACTAAAGCGGTAGTAATCATTAGGATTTGTATTAGAAATAGACTGATTAAAGGTTTGAACTCCCGTGAGCACCCCGGCATTTAAAGCCGTTTGTGGGGTGTTTCCAGGTCCTGCCGGGGTAGGCGGTCCTGGTGGCAGTGGCGGTGGGGGTAATGGGGGCAGAGGTGTCCCTCCGGGAGTCGCCACCCGTCCTTCTGGTATTCCACTGGATAAATAATGTTCAAATGCCTGCCGGAAGTTGAACCCAAATGCTTGATTTAAATCGGGGTTAGCGGCTAAATAGAAGCGGACATTAAAGTTTGGGGAGGAAGTCCGCCCTTCATTCGCCCCAATAAATTGAAAGTGTTCGACTAACTGCCGGTTGTTCAATCCCGCTTGCCGTAAGTCTGGGTTGACGCTTTCGTAAAATTTGGTATCAAAGGCGATCGCAGAAGGACGACCCTCGCGAATCCCAAAGTTTTGGTAATGATTAAACAGGGCCTCACTCCCGACCACTCCTGCCGCTGCCAGATCGGGATTTCTACTGTTATAAACAGACGGATTGAAAACTAATGAAAAGGGGCGATTTTCTCGGACTCCAAAGCTGGAAAGATGATCATAGAGTTGCCTGCGGGTCGTCAACCCAACAGCACCTAACCCGGGATTACTCCGCCGATAAAAGTCTAAATCCACCGTGGGTGAAAATACCCGTCCTTCATTTAAACCGAAGTTTACTAAATGCTCCAAAGCTTGCTGATTATTTAATCCTCGCAAGTCTGAATTAGCAGCGCGATAAAAATCCGCATCCAATAAGTTAACTGCCATAATTTACCTCATTCTATTTGGGAGTTACATTTCGTGTGTTGGCTAGGGATCGGTTAATTTCATACCCTTGAGCTAGACTTATTCTTTAAAGAGGCTCATCAAAACTTAATTATGATTGATTTCACCCGCATCTGTCAACCCAAATCAAAAATAAATCTAAATTTTCCCGGGGGTTTGATCTGCACTCCTTCATCCAAATCCTTTTACAGGCATACAATTTAGGCGATTTTGAAAAGACTCTATTTTGATTAAAATCAATCCTCAAAAGGGGTTACTTGGTTTCCTTGTCGGTCAAGACTGACTGATTTGATCCGGTATCCATCCCCACTAGAGAACGATTTCTGCGGGTCAGGGAGTCGTCTAGCCCCTCAAGCATCCCCGGGTCTGGACAGGGTTTCATGAGGGTTGAGATCGATCGCATTCATTACATTAACCACTTGAGCGATCGCCGCTGCTTGCTGTTGGGCGGTGAGGGCAATATTTTGATTGTTAACAAAAATATTGTCGATTGCTTGAGCAACCCCATCAAATGCCTCCGCCATTTCTTGAGCGATCGCCACCCCAGTTTGTACCGTTTCGATGCCCTCTTCCGTTACCGCCACCGTAGAAGCGACTGCCATCTGGATATCATTAATTAAGTTACTAATCTTTTGTGCGAGTACCTTACTTTGGTCCGCTAAAGACCGAATTTCGCTGGCAACGACGCCAAAACCCTTTCCCTGCTCCCCTGCCCGACTTGCTTCGATCGCTGCATTCAACGCCAGAATATTGGTCTGAGTGGCTAAATGACTGACCAACCGAGAAATCTCCCCAATTTGAGCCGCTTGCTGTTGAGTCTGGGTAATCTCAGAAGCGATCGCGCCCACCTTCTGTTCTAACGTATTCATGCCAGTTTGAGTCCGGTCCACCGCCGCCTTTCCTCCCGATGAAAGCGATCGCGATCGATGAGCTTGAGCATCTGCCGCCTTCGCTTGTTCTGCTGTAGCACTTGCAGAGGCTTCCAATTCATTCATAGTTGTTCTAATTTGAGAAAATGCGGTTGCCAACTCCGTAGATAGAGTTTTCTGCATTTTCGCCCTGTATTCTAAGGATTCAAATGCCTTTTTCAGGCTGGTTTCTGCGTGAAGCCGTTGGCGATCGATCTGTCCTAGGGTCCAGGCATTCCACCAAATCAACCCGGAAAAAACTATCACATTTAATATACCGAGGAGAGAAATTCCCATCTCTGCCGTGTATAAATCTCCCCGCCAACCGATTAAAATGATCCAACATAAGACTGGAGGGATAATAATCGCTGCCGGATAAAGCCGTCTCGCCATCAATCCCCCTGCGGTGGGACTGGCGATCGCGGCCATAATTCCCACATCAAGACGCGCAAACAGCATCGCCAAGCACAGCACGATAAATCCTACCGCAGTATGCAATGCCATCGCGGTAAATGCTTTATCTAAGCGATAAAAAAAGGCATTGCCATACAAGTACCCCAAAAACCCAAAAAACGCAATTAAAAATCCTAAAATCGTCAAAAATTGCGCCGCTAAATAGTTCGGTCGGGGAATACAAATCAGCAGCAAAGCCGAACCCAACAACAGAAAATTCAAGGCACTATTCGGTGCCATCCTTCCGGGGGTCGCCGTAGCAACAGCACCCACAGATTCTTTAAAAAACAGTTCATCAATCCCTAAATTGATGCCCAACCCATATTGCATTAAAGTCAACAACCCTAGGAGCAAAACCAAGATGGCGCAAATTAAAGCAATTCGCCTGCTCTGACTCTCTCTGGACCCTCGATGCCATAAGCTAATGCAAGTTCCTCCCAAGATAAAACCAATCGCGGTATTGGCTTTCATGGTCACTAATCCAGGGACAATGCTTTTGAGCGTCGGGATATTGAACATCCATCCGAAGATGACCATACAGCCAATCAAAATAACCGTAATGCTGGCTATCCGAGATATAGATAACAGGACCGATCGCTCATTAGCGGCCAAGGGAATCTGTGGAAACTGACGGGACTGTTCGTAGGTGGACATTTTTACCTCAATCAAGGGTTGTAAAGCAGCCGAATCATTCGGAAATAATTGCTGGGGGAGTTTTAATGAAACCGCAGCAGATTGGGGAACTTGATATTAGGTCAGGTAATTGTAAACTCAATACATGGGAGCTAAATCCTTGGGAAATTTTAGGGGGCGTGAGTTGATTAAATAACAATTAAACGGGTCTAATCTGTCAAATTGATTGCACTCGGGTTAGTTTTTAACCGGGTAGGCTCAACCCAGAAGGTCTAAGCATTGGGATTACCCCAAATTTGAGATTAGTGTTTAATTTCAAAGACCCGATCGCCGCCTAAAGTTCCTGGGGGAGGGGATGCGGCTACCTGGGAGAGTCTCCTGTTTTAAGAGACGACTACATCCCGACTGGATGCAAGGGTCATGAAGCCCAAAACCCTCGCTAGTCTAGCATCCCCTCTTCCAAGAGGCAAACCCGTCTGCTCCACAACGCACCGCAGGATCACAGTCTTGACGAGCAAGGGGAGAGAGGCACAGGCCAAACCTTCCCTTCAGGTGTTACCCTGGAAACGGTTAACCCCGAACCGAGGGAGCATTTTTTCTTCAGTTCGGAGCCAATCACGCCACTTCCTATTAAGAGCGTAGAGCGATCGCCAATGAACGAGCTGGATCAATACTATCGAGAACTGGGGTTAGAGCCTGGAGCATCACTAGAGGAAGTGAACCAGGCTTATAAAGATTTGGCGTTTATTTGGCATCCCGATCGCATTCCCAAGGATAATGCCCGTTTGGTTTCCAAAGCCCAAGATAAGTTAAAACAAATTAACGAAGCGCGCGATCGCCTCAGATCCGGTCCGGGAAAACCCAGCGCCAGCGATCGGCCCTCGTCAGGATACCAAACCAACAAATCCAGCGCCGGTTACACCTACTCCAATCCTCCCCATCCCGGCGATCGGACCCACGCTCATGCTCAGGGTCAACGGCGATCGCACAAACCGCACAATCCCGACCTAACCGGAGCCGACTTGCGGGGTCAAAACCTGCGAGAAAAAGACCTATCCGGCAGAAATTTAAGCCATGCTAACCTTAGTCAAGCGGACCTTAGTGATGGCTTTTTACACAAAATTAATTTATCCGGAGCCAACTTGCAAGGAGCCAACTTATTCCGCGCCAATTTATTGCAAGCCAATCTCACTTATGCCAACTTACAAAATGTTAATTTAATCGGAGCCGATTTAAGTGGAGCCGATTTAACTGGCGCTGACCTACGGGGCGCTAAAATCGGCACAAAAGACCGCCTTTTTGTCAAGCTAATTGGCACCAAATTAACCGGAGCCATCATGCCAGACGGTCGCATTCACGAATAATCAAAATTCTTTCTCTTAGTTCAATGTCCAGACTTCAGTCGTTTCCGGATGTTCAACGTCCCGACTTCAGTCGTTTCTTCCTCTAAACCGAGTCGATATCGTTTCCCAGACTCATGATACTCCATACGGTATTTAAAGGGCTATAAAAACGGATGGTAGGGGCTTCGATGATTGCGCCCCCTGGGGCCTGCGCCTCGCAGCCCCTACACATACCGCTTGATGCCGGTTGTTTTTCTAGACTTATCAGTACCGTATGGAGTATGAGGTACCCATAGCTAATAGGAGTGCCTTGCATCTTACTCGCTATAGCTATAGAGAGCAAGATGCAAGGCACTCCCAAAGTTCAACTGAACCCTATGAATTCCCTTCCTTCTGCGAAGTAGGGTCGCTATCAGCCGGTAGAGTAACTTGACCCTGAGCCTCCCCCGATTCTGAGGTATCCTCAACTACTGCCGGATCTTGCCGTTGTGGGCGATTTAAAAACGGATTGCTCTCCATCTGTGGCAACTCCGACTCAGCCGGATCTGCCGGAGTCACTTTTACCGCAGGTTCAGAAACCTCAATCACCTCGACTACCCGATCCTCTATCGGAATCACCGCTTCCGCAGGGGGTGCGAGTTCCACTTCTGGAGCATATTCCTCAACAGGTTCAGGAGTCAGTCTCCCTTCCGGTAAAACTTCCGATCCTGACTCCCCAACGAGCTCTGATGCTTCCGTTTCTGGTGGATTCGGTGGAATAGCCGCCAGCACCCGTTCCTCCACAATTCCCTCATCCGTCGTGATGATTGCTTCTATTACTTCCTCCCCTGACGGATTGGCAGAAGTCACCACCTCCACGGGTTCCCCTGCCTGCACCGTAACCTCCACCACAACATCAGCAGTCGTGATGACCACCGTCGGCGTTTCTTGTGGCGGTTTGGTGTCAGAGATTTCCGGGGAGGACTCCACGGTAATCGAGTCCACTGCGATCGCCGGTTTGGGTTCAACCTCCGTTTTCGTCTCAACCGGCTGAGAAATCGGTGCTTTAGGCTTAACCGGAGGAGACTTGCGGAAATTCAGCAACCCTTGGATTCCCGCTTTAATTTGGGTCAATAAACTTGGACCCTGGGGTTTTTTAGCCACGGGAGTCACTGATTTAGCCGCCACTTTGTTCAGGGAGGGCTTAACGGGTTCATCCAGTGGGGGATTTATGGTTTCGGCGACGGCTTTCGCATCTGCTTTCGTGACCCCCGGACCTTCTAAATCATCATCGTCAAAGCCAAAATCATCATCCTCGGACAGCTGAGATTCCACCGTAGCGCCTTCTAGTGCTGCTGCCGCCGGCATTTCTAGTCGCTCCTCGGGAGCATCCTCCCTTGGTACTTCCACAGGCATTTCCAGACGGATCACCTCCGCTTCCGGTTCGATTAAACCGGGTTCTGGCAGTGGGGGTTCCACGGGAACCGGAGGTTGGACTAGGATGGGTTCAGCCGGTGGGGGTTCTACGGGAACCGGAGGCTGGACCAGGGTGGGTTCAGGACTGGGAACTGAGGCCACCTCAGCAGGGGGTTGGGGTTGAGTTTTTGGCCCTGGGGTGGGTTTGGCTTGAGTTTTATTTTTGTTTTTATCTTTGTCTTTACCTTTAAACAAGAAAGAGAAGCGATCGGCAAATCGAGGGGTTTTCGGTGGGATGGTGGTCACCTTCGCCGCTGGTTTTGCCGGAGTCACAGGTTTCGGGGTCACTGGGACTGGGGAGACCTCTGGAACTGTCGCCACGGGAGGGGGGGCGACTGCGGGCTCCTCAACCTTCATTGCCGTTTGGGGGACAGGTTGGGGGATCGTTTGAGGTTTCGGTGCGGATTTGGTTTTAAACATCGCCGTTAACCCTCCGGTGAGGCGATCGATTTCCTCGCCAGATATGGGAGTTTGTTCCGCCAGTGGGGTCGTTTGTCGGCGCAGAGTTAAGGCTTGCCAGCCAAACCACCCCAATAAGCCCACACTCGCCATTTGTCCTAACAGGACCGCCCCAGAAATCCGGCCCGCACAGAACCATAAGACTAAGGCATAAAATAGTCCAACGCCACTCCAAATGAGGTCGCCTTTGCGATGGACTTCTGGAAAAAAGAAAGCGGCCATATAAATCGCGAAGCTACCCACCGCGACGGCTAAGGCCAGGATGTATGGAAGCATAATGCCGGTTCCCCCTGCTGTCTACTACATGGACGACTCACCCGTTCGTCTCTACAATGGTCATTCTACCGTTCCAGAGACGGCGATCGGATCTTCCCCCAAGACGATCCTGCTGGGTTTGGAGTGGAAGTCAGGATATTGGGGGGTTCAGTGGAATTGGAAGCGAGGCGATCGCAACCCGTAGGCACAGGAGTCCTCCCCTATTCCTAATGATTTGCCGAGACGCAACCCTCCAAATCAGATTCATTTGTCAAGAATTGGTCAACAGCGAATCATCCCTTTTTCCGTTGCAGTAGAAATGCCAGAGTGCCTCTAGCAAAGTGTTGGCAAACATTTGAGTGCCAGTAACTCCGGCAATCTCGGGGAAAATTAGAGATAAAGTTCTCAATAGGGGTCAACTGAAGAATTACTCTGAACGGGCTACCCTAAAAAAGGTAAGAGACAGAAACACAACGAGACCCAAAACGTTATGAGTAAGCAGAAATTTGGTGTGATTGGTCTAGGCGTCATGGGAGAAAACCTGGCCCTCAACGTCGAAAGTCGCGGCTTTCCGGTAGCCGTCTACAATCGCACCGGCAGCGTCACCGATAAATTCATGGCCGCCAGAGGAGGCACGAAACAGGTCAAAGCTACCTACAGCTTAGAAGAGTTTGTAACGTCCCTAGAACGCCCCCGTCGCATCCTGGTGATGGTGAAAGCCGGGGGTCCCGTGGATGCGGTGATCGCTCAACTCAGGCCCTTATTAGAAGAGGGAGACATGATTATTGATGGCGGGAATTCCCTCTATCAAGACACGGAACGCCGGACCAAAGACTTGGAATCCACCGGACTCGGATTTGTCGGCATGGGAGTCAGCGGTGGAGAAGAAGGGGCGCTCAAGGGGCCCAGTTTGATGCCCGGTGGGACTGAACAAGCCTACCGCGACTTAGAACCCATTCTGACGGCGATCGCCGCCCAAGTGAATGATGGTCCCTGCGTCACCTATATCGGCCCTGGCGGTTCCGGTCACTATGTGAAAATGGTGCATAACGGCATCGAGTATGGCGATATGCAGCTCATCGCCGAAGCGTATGACCTCCTCAAGAGCATTGTCGGACTCGATCATCGCCAGTTACAGAAAGTATTTGCGGAATGGAATACCACCCCAGAACTTGACTCATTTTTGATTGAAATTACCGCAGAGATTTTCCGCTACCTCGACCCACAAACCAACGGTCCTCTAGTGGAAATGATTATGGATTCAGCCGGACAAAAAGGCACCGGACGCTGGACTGCTGCCGATGCCTTAGAATTGGGCGTTGCGATTCCCACGATCGCCGCTGCGGTGAATGCCCGGATTATGTCTTCCGTCAAAGAGGAACGGGTGGCTGCTTCTAAGCAATTAACTGGACCGAGTATCAAATTTGATGGAGATACTCAGGAGTTTATCAATAAGGTTCGCGATGCCTTATACTGCTCTAAAATTTGTTCATACGCCCAAGGCATGGATTTATTGAGCAAAGCCTCCAAACAGTTTGGATATAACTTAAATCTGGGTGAAGTCGCCCGGATTTGGAAAGGCGGCTGTATTATTCGGGCAGCTTTCTTGGATAAAATTAAGCAAGCCTTTGATGAAAATCCCGAATTACCGAACTTGCTTCTAGCACCGGAATTCAAACAAACGATTTTGGACCGCCAAGAAGCATGGCGGGATGTGATTGCCATGTCGAATAAAATGGGGATTCCCGTTCCGGCATTTAGTGCCTCCCTAGATTATTTCGACAGCTACCGCCGCGATCGGCTCCCCCAAAATCTCACTCAAGCCCAACGGGATTACTTCGGCGCACATACCTATGAACGCACCGATAAACCCCGGGGTGAATTCTTCCATACCGAATGGACACAAGTTTCCCAAGAAACCTTGAGGAAAACAGGTCAACCCGAGTAATCAACCTCGTTCCCTGGCTCTGCTGAGGGAATGTATCTCACCCTCGTTCTCACCCTCGTTCCCTGGCTCTGCCAGGGAATGCCAAATCGGAGGCTCTGCCTCCTGATATCTTCCTAGCCTCGGTCCCTTCCCCAAGACATTAGGGCTGTTTCATTCTAGGGGATTGCAAAATATAAATCCTCCAAAGGTTCAACTGAAAGGAAGGTATCTGTAGGGGCGCAATGCTTGCGCCCCAAGCATTGCGCCCCTACATTGACGAGGCTACTCCGTTGATCCGTCACTACGAACGAACGTTTTTTATATTTTCTTTTTTGGAGTTCCCCTAGTCACTGAAATGCCGGGATGGGACTAGGAAAGCCCATTGTAGTCAGGCAATCGCCATTTTTTATAAAGATTAAGGGGGTGTTAGGGGCTGTAACTTAATATCCCAGCAACTTCGCCAGATCATCCACCAACTGATCCACCGGATAATTTTCATCATTGGACAACACAATGATTGTCACCGGCTTCTCCGTATAATGGCGATAAAAAGTGCTTGTGCCGTACCAACTCCCACTATGCTCCACATAGTCCGAGCCCACTCCCCACCCTAAACCATAGGCAAAAGATTCGCCATCATCCAAAGTTCCCGATGTGAAGGCTAATTGTAAGGTTGCAGGTTCCACGAGATCGCCATTGCGTAACCCCTGATCATACCGGGCTAAATCGGCGATCGAACTAAAAATATTGCCATCCCCCGCAATCACTGAAGGCGACGCAGAGGGGTTAAACGTCCCTTCGGGGGAAACCGCATAGCCCTCAGCCCGATTGGGGATCTGTTGCGCTAAATCCGTAAACACCACGGTATTATTCATCCCCAAGGGCATAAAAATCTGCTCCGCCATAAAGTCCCCAAAAGATTGCCCCGAAACCCGCTCAATGATTAAGGCTAAAAGAGCATAACCACTATTGTTATACTCAAATTCAACGCCGCGATCGCCCTCAATATCCTGGGTATTCAACCATTGCAAATGATCCTCAACCGTTAACCGGGCAAAAGCCGCATCTGTCCCCTGCCAAGCATCCCCTGTATAGTCCGCTAAACCCGAAGTGTGATAGAGTAAATCAGCAATTAAAATCGGGTCATCGGGGTTGGGCTCTGCAAAATCCGGCAGATGCTCGATGACTGCATCCTCTAGTTCCAATTCTCCCGCCTCCATGAGAATCAAAATCCCCATCGCTGTCATTTGCTTGGATACCGAAGCCAAATCAAACACCGTATCCGGCGTAATCGAGCGTTGCGCTCCCACATCGCTGAAACCATAGCCCTTTTGCCATATTGCCCCCTGATCAAGAATCAGCACCGCTACACCGGGCCCATTTTCCCAGAGGCTGTCTGCAACGATGCGATCGATTTCAGCGGTGCGTTTAGCCCCAAAGGCAAGCTCCGATGACCCGTGCACTTCAGCCCCCGATGACCCCAGGGGAATGGCGAAACAACTGGTTAACAATAAACTGCCCAATAGGTAAAGCGGGGTAACCATAAAGGAGGCGATCGGTCTAGGTTTAGGGTTCATCAGCTTTTGCTCATCAAGATTTCAGATATAACTTTTGGCGGTCATTTGTCATTTGTCATTTGTGGAAACTCGGTTTCTTGTCCCACCCCCAGAGTTAGAAACCGGGTTTCTTACCTAAATTTTTGATAAAAACCACAGATGTTGCTAGAAACCCGGTTTCTTTTCTTTCCGGGTTTCTTGTCCATCCCCCCAGCTTCACAAGTCACGGGAAAACCGAGCTAAAAGCTCCTCGCGGGATAGCTGCAAAATCAACTGAGCTTGCTCCAATGGGGGAATTTCGATTAACGCCTCGATAATCTGAGCTAATTCGGCATCCACGGTACCAAATTTCACTTGCAGTAGGCTTTCCACCAGCCGCCGCTGTCCTTGCTGGACTCCTTGCTGGATGCCTTGCTGGACTCCTTGCTGGATGCCTTCTTCTTTAACAGTTTGTAACCGTTGTAAATACAGGGGTGATAGTTCCATAATTAACTCCCTCTCTTCAGGGGCTAAATTTTGCCGAGCTTCTAGCAGTTCACGCAGGTTGTACAGTAATGCTAGCGCGGTTTCTCGCGTGGGATTATCCGGTGGTAGTTGGTATAATTCTTGCAGGGCTTGTTTTTGGACCTTGCCTGTGCCTAAAATTCGCAACCACAGGGTTTCTGGGGTCGGTGGTAGTTGGTGGATGACGATAATCGCGCTTTGTAGTCCCTTGGGGAGAAAGTAAACGCAGCTTATCCAGTTTTCCAAGTCTAAGGTTGCGCCAAAATCGGCTAATACTGCGGCGGATGCAGTGGGAGTCATCATCCACAACCGGGGTGATTCTGCGGGAGTAATTCGTCTTTTTTCCCTGACAGATTGACGTTCAAATTCTGCCTTAATATCTAAGAGTTTTACCAGACAACTACAAATTTCTCTGGGTTTAACTGGATTGCTAAAGGGTTCAAACACCGCTGGAGTTGTTGCCAATCTTCCCAGTAAGCCGAGGTGACTAGCATCGCCGATGTTTTCCGCCGGGTTGGGCGTGAAAAATATATCAATTTCTCGCCGTTGGGACGCCATAGTTTTGCTGGTTTCAGTTTGACCTAATTGCCTTAACAGTTCCTGGATGTATTTTTTGGTGAATTCGTCGTAGATAAATCGGGTCATTTATTGGTGTTTTATTAGTCTAGATTTGTTAATTATAGTATTGCCCAATTGCCCAATTAGAAACCGGGTTTCTTGACTAAATTTTTGTTGACAATTACAGATGTTGCTAGAAACCCGGTTTCTTGTCCCTGGCCCCATTCTGGCGATCGCACCCCCTATCAAAAAAGCTCAAAAAAAAACCCCCCGCCATAACAGCAGGGGGTTTTTTCAACTAATTACCCGTCACAGGTTAACCGAACTTACTAGCCGTCGAAGCAATCAAGAACGCCGCATAAGTTAGGATATACCCCACCGTAAAGTGAGCCAAACCAATCAAGCGACCTTGAATAATCGACATCGCCACCGGCTTATCCTTCCAACGAACCAAATTCGCTAAAGGAGTGCGCTCATGCGCCCAAACCAGAGTCTCAATCAGTTCTTGCCAATAACCGCGCCAGCTAATCAGGAACATGAATCCAGTCGCCCAAACCAAGTGTCCAAATAAGAACATCCAAGCCCAAACTGCTAGATTATTCATCCCATAAGGGTTGTACCCGTTAATCAACTGAGCCGAATTCAGCCACAGATAATCACGCAACCAACCCATCAAATAGGTCGAAGACTCATTAAACTGAGCCACATTCCCTTGCCAAATACCCAGATGCTTCCAATGCCAGTAGAAGGTCACCCAACCAATGGTATTCAACATCCAGAACATCGACAGGTAGAATGAATCCCAAGCTGAGATATCGCAAGTACCGCCACGACCCGGACCATCACAAGGGAAAGCATAGCCGAAATCTTTCTTATCCGGCATCAGCTTAGAACCCCGTGCATCCAACGCACCCTTGACCAAAATCAGGGTAGTCGTATGCAGACCCAAAGCGATCGCATGGTGAACCAAGAAATCTCCAGGACCAATGGTCAAGAACAGAGAATTGGTGCTGCTATTAATCGCATC
>NZ_JAMXFD010000010.1:179149-211740 GCF_025370875.1 Laspinema palackyanum D2c | reverse complement strand
GATGAGTGCTCTCATGGAGTTAATCCAGTAAGGTCACGGGCAGAACACCCGTTAATAGGCGCTAGGTGGAAGTGCAGCAATGTATGTAGCCAAGGCGTACTAACAGACCGAGGGCTTGACCTCATAATAACTTCTTTGATTTCTTTTCTTTATGCAGTCTTGAGGGTTTATCAACCTCACAGTTTTCCGGGTGCCTATGGCTTCGTGGAACCACGCCGACTCCTTCCCGAACTCGGACGTGAAACGCGACTGCGGCGAAGATACTTGGAGGGTAGCCTCCTGGGAAAATAGCTCGGTGCCCGGTCACTTTTAAAACAAAAAGCCTCCGGTTTCTCTTCATAGAACCGGAGGCTTTTTGGTCTTTAGAGTTTATCTAGGAGTCAGTTATCCTAGTTAGGAAATCACAAATCTACTGTATTTTTCTAATAAGAACTCCATAAAAGGAAGCATAGGGAATAATGGTATTGCCAAACAGGGATAAGACTCTTTATAGCCTATATAAAGCGATCGCCCATTCAAGGTCGAAAGTAGAGGGGCTTGCATGGACCAAAAGGGAGCTGAAAATTTGGGGATTTTTGCTAATTTCAAGAAGGCCCAATCAGCGATCGCTGTCTTCAAAAAGGGTTTTATCCGGATTTCGTCCAGAGGACTTGGGATTATAGTTGCACCCTTGGTGGAGGGAATCAGTGGGAATAAAAAATTTTTCCCCCTGGACTAGACTCAAAACAAAAAACGTACTAGAATCCACCTCGGTTACATTTCTGTTACATTGTTATAGTCGCACAGCATCACGTTTTGGGGGCGTAGAAACCAGTGGGTCTGTTCAATCGCTTTTCCCTATCCCGGGATATGGGTATCGACCTCGGTACCGCGAATACCCTTGTTTATGTATCTGGTAAAGGTATTGTTCTGCAAGAACCCTCTGTGGTTGCCATTGATAAAGACGAAAAAGTGCCATTAGCAGTGGGAGAGGATGCAAAAAAAATGCTGGGCCGGACGCCTGGAAATGTTATTGCTCTGCGTCCCCTGCGTGATGGCGTTATTGCAGATTTCGATACGGCTGAACTCATGCTCAAGCACTTTATCCGTCGGGTGCATGAGGGCCGAACCTTAGTATCGCCGCGAATTGTGATCGGCATCCCCTCGGGAGTGACTGGGGTGGAACGCCGTGCCGTTATGGAGGCTGCTGCTCAAGCGGGGGCTAGGGATGTCTATTTAATTGATGAGCCGGTAGCAGCGGCGATCGGTGCGGGGTTACCCGTGGCGGAGCCAACGGGCAACCTGATTATCGATATTGGCGGAGGAACGACCGAGGTCGCCGTTCTGAGTTTGCAAGGAACTGTATTGAGCGAATCCGTGCGCGTGGCTGGAGATGAACTGAACGAAGCGATTATTCAGTACATGAAAAAGGTGCATAACCTGGTAATTGGGGAGCGCACCGCTGAGGACATCAAAATTCAGATTGGTTCGGCCTATCCCACTCATGAAGATGATGACTCCATGATGGAGGTGCGCGGCTTACACTTACTCTCCGGGCTGCCTCGAACGGTCACGATTAAGGGTCCTGAAATTCGGGAAAGTATGGCCGAACCGCTAGCGGTCATTGTAGAAGCGGTAAAACGCACCTTAGAGCGAACGCCTCCGGAACTGGCAGCAGATATTATTGACCGAGGCATTATGTTGGCTGGCGGTGGCGCTTTATTGCGAGGGCTAGATACGCTGATTAGTCATGAGACTGGCATCGTGACTCATGTCGCTGCTGACCCCTTGAGCTGTGTTGTCCTCGGCACGGGCCGGGTTCTGGAAAACTTTAAACAGCTAGAACGGGTGTTTAGCGGTCGTTCTCGGAATATGTAAGGCCAGTTGCTCCGACAACAAGTATTCAAATCGTCTGATGAAGACTGAAGTCTCTAAAAATTCCTAATGTACACATTGCGTCGCTGGTGGGATCGGCATGGTTTACAAGTAGCACTGGTGGGTCTAACCATCTGTGCTGCTTTGGTTGTTCGGTACACTCAAGGTTCGGCTGTTATTGAACTGTACCAATGGGCCACTCGACCCTTTGCGTCGAGTCCGACCCAACAAGAACAACTCACCAACGCTCGAACTCTGGAATTGCAAAACAAGGTCCAAGAACTCGAAAGCCAAAACGAAAAGCTTAAAGAACTCTTGAACTATGTTTCCCCGAATAAAAAAGAAGGGATCCTGGCTCCCATTGTTGGTCGTAGTGCAGACCATTGGTGGCAACAGGTAACTTTGGGTCGAGGACGGGAAGATGGCATCACAGAGAACTACATTGTCATGGGTCCCGGTGGCTTGGTGGGACGAGTGATCAGCGTTACTGCTCATACCAGTCGTGTTTTGCTGATTAGTGACCCCAGTTCTCGGGTGGGGGTGACGATTAGTCGCAGCCGCCAAATGGGGGTGATGCGAGGACAATCGGCTTCTCGGGCGGTGATGGAGTTCTTTGAGAAAGTGCCTGATGTGAATAAAGGGGATGTGGTTTCGACCTCTTCTTATTCAAAACTTTTCCCCCCCGGGTTACCGATCGGGCGGGTAGAGTCGGTGAATTTGAATAAAAGTCCAGCACCCGAAGCGGTAATCGAGCTAACGGCTCCGATGAGCTTACTGGAGTGGGTGGTGGTTGATCCTTATGAAAAGGTGGGTTCTTCAGAGGATTCTGAGGAACTGCAAAATTAGGAACGGTGATGAGAACATCTTCTTTTAGTTACGGGTCTCGGTTGTCTGGGGGAATGCGGTTAGTCGTGAATGCGGCGATCGCTGTGGGTTCGGTCCTGTTATGCTTGCTGCTACTCCCTACCCGCTTTCCCGGCATGGAACTGTTGGGGGTTGCGCCTAACTGGTTGTTGATTTGGGTCGTCGCTTGGAGTATCAAGCGCAAGCCGATCCCTGGCGCTTTAGCCGGGGTGGTATTGGGACTGCTCCTAGATGCCATGACTTCGGCAGAACCGACTCATGCGGTTAGTTTGGGGGTTGTTGGCTATCTGACGGCTACCTTGCAAAAGCAAAAATATGTCCAGGAAGATTTTATCTCCGTGGCTCTAATTGTATTTGGAATGTCGATGTTGGCCGATACGATTCGGGCGTTGCAATTTAGCGGGCTGGGCGATCGCAGTTGGAGTGAAATTTGGGCCTACCATCAACCCCTCGCCCTGGCTTGTGCTATTCTCAGTAGTCTGTGGGCACCGGTTATCTATTTTCCCCTCAATCGTCTGTGGGAACAGATGCAAGCTTTTGATCGCTCCTAGACCCCTCCACTTCCTCTCCCTCTTTCTCTCTCTCATGGGAAACTTCCTCTTTAACCCGGGGACTCCCGCTCTAAAATTAGAGTAACGGGTCCATCATTAACGATATCTACCTCCATCATCGCCCCAAACACTCCAGTTTCGACGGTTAAGCCCCTTTCCCTTAACTTTTGAACAAATTTCTTGTAAAGTTCTTCAGCCATCCCTGGGGGTGCAGAACGGTCAAAGGAGGGGCGGCGACCTTTTCGACAGTCCCCGTAGAGGGTAAACTGACTCACCACTAACACTTGCCCTTGGATATCCAAAACTGATTGATCCCACCGACTGCTATTGCCTTGGGGATCGGGAAATAACCGCAATTCTAAACACTTTCGGGCCATCCAGTCGAGTTCAGTCTCTGTATCCCGATCGCTGATGGCAACCAAGAGATTAAGTCCGGGTCCGATTTTCCCCACGATTCGACCCTCGACGGTTACTTGAGAAGATTTAACGCGCTGGATAACGACTCGCATAGGCGGGATGGATGGGGTGATGATGAATTGCCGATCGCCCAAAATATCCCTTCAATAAATAGGCAATCAAGGCGATCGCTCCTGTCTCTACAAATGCGATCGCCTCTTGACTCTATCATCAAAACCCGACCCTCTTTCCCAAATCCTTCTTTCTATTTTTTCCCAAACCCTTTGCCGCGAGAAGTAGAAGGCAGACAAACACACTTGTTTAACTGCGATCGCAAGGCTTCCTTATCCAAATTCTGGCCGATGAACACCAATTGCGTCTTCGGTTGACCTTTCCACTCATCATCATCAATGGAGAACCGCTTGCCGCTCAAGTGGAAAATATGACGGCGATCGCTCTCATCAAACCATAAAATCCCTTTGGCTCGAAATACCGTTGACGGTAACTGATTATCTAAGAAATACTGAAACTGACGAATCGACAAGGGTTTATCGCTCTCGAACGAAATCGACGTAAACCCATCCATCTCCAAATGATTCGAGTGGTGATGATGTTCGTCATGGTGGTCATGCTCGCAATGACCGTGGTCATGGTCACAGGCAGAATGGTCATGATGTTCATGGTCATGATGGTCATGATGATCATGATCATGATGGTCGTGATCATGATCATGCTCCCCTTTCGAGGCGATTTGATCGTCATTAAAATACTTATCCGACTCAAACAACCCGACACTGAGAATCAAAGGAAGCGGGACCTGGGATTTCGTCGTCCGCAAAATTCTGGCATCGGCTTTAATATCCCGAATCTTGCACTCTAACAGGTCTACATCCGTCTCATCCACAAGATCTACTTTGTTGAGCAAGATAATATCGCCATAAGCAATCTGACTGTACGCCGCTTGGGAATTAAACAGATCCAAACTGTAATTCTCCGAATCCACCAGAGTGACGATCGAATCTAAGCGAGTTAAATCTCGGAGTTCGGTTCCTAAAAAAGTCAGCGCTACGGGTAGAGGGTCCGCGAGTCCCGTGGTTTCCACCACTAGATAATCGATCTGCTCGGAACGCTCTAAAATCTTATAAACGGCATCGAGTAAATCGTTGTTAATGGTGCAACAAATACAACCATTGCTTAATTCCACCATATCCTCGCCGGTGGAGACGATTAGTTCGTTATCGATGCCGACTTCGCCAAACTCGTTGACCAATACGGCGGTTTTCAGTCCTTGCTGATTGGTCAGGATATGGTTGAGTAACGTCGTCTTGCCACTGCCAAGAAAGCCTGTAATGATGGTAACCGGCAGTCCGTATTTCGGGGCATCCATTGCCACGGACTCTGGGTTAGAGGTTGCTGTTGTCTGCATGGTTTATCAAATTGGGGTCAAAAAATCTAAGGGGCTGGTTAGAAATTAATCTAAGGAGTCATCCAGTTTGATTTTAGACGAAGATTGAGCCATTCATCCCAAGGAATTGCAGATTAACACTTGGCTACATCAGGTTTAATTGCTGAACTTGGCTTTAGTGCCGATCGCAAATCCTCGACACCATCCCCAATTGGGCGGGTTTTGGACTAATTTCCAGCCTTTAACCTGGGTAAAGCCGGAGGATTTTACCATTTGACCCAAACAGTACAAGGTTGGGACCCAGTAGTTGCTGGAATTTCCCGCATATTCATCATGGGGATAAAACTCCATCACCCTTTGCTGTCCGGGATATCCTTTGCCGATACCGCCTTGGTAGGGACTAAAATCATCGAGAATGGCAGATTCTATATAAATTTCGCCATCACAGAGGGCGGATAATTTATCGAGGGCCAGGAGGGGGTATCGCAGGTGGTACAGGGTGCCGAAAAAGAAGATGACATCAAATCGGCCTAATTCTGATTCATTGAGGTCATAGACGGATTTTTCTAGGCGTTGACAGATGGTTTCGTCAAACCCGAGTGCTTCTCGGCACAAATCAAAGGTTTTCCAGGCGCGGCGATCGCGTTGATCCAAGCGTCCGAGATAGTCCGAAAAATCATCGATCGCTACCACTTCCCGGGCCCCGCGTTTGAGGGCCTCAAATGTCCAGTATCCGTCCCAGGCCCCCACATCTAAGACTCTTTTTCCGCTCAGGTCCTCTGGAACGCCATACATTTCTGCATTGTGGGGATTATCTCCAGGGGTGACAATTCCCCCGGGTAACTCAATTTTGTGATACCAAAAGGGGAAGGATGCTACTCGTTCTTGGAGGGTGGGAGATGCTGTTTCTGGGAGAGATAGTGTGGTTACCTGGTTTGGGGGTTGAGGCGGATTGGATGGGAACATTACCTCTAGTAACTGAGCGACAATCTGTTTCCAACTGAGGCGATCGCGCACAAATTGAGGACCCGAGATTCGCACCTGTTCTCGCCAATCCGGTTGAGAAATCAGTTGTTCCATTAAGGCAATACAACAATCCCAATTCGGAGCCAAAAAATGGCGCATTTCTCCATGATATTCAACGGATTGAACTTCACTTTTTATCTGGAGGGCAAAATCAGGGAGGGTAAATTCATCGGTGGGTCCGCCTTCGGTACAAATGACGGGCAATCCACAGGCAACTGCCTCTAAAACGGGCAAATTAAATCCTTCCGCAGAATAGGGAGAGAGATAGGCATCGGCAGATTGATAGTAGCGAATCAGTTCAGAAGTGGATAACGGGTTGCCGATATAGGTCAAGCGCGCGTTAAAGGTTTCTAACCCGTGGTCGCTTAAAATCTTTTTCGCGGTAAACGTAATGGATTCCCAAGATTGGTAAATTAAATCAGAACCTTTTAAGACTAAGCGAGCTTTGGGATATTTTTCCAAAATTTTGGTAAAGCAAAAAATGATGGGAAAAATTCCTTTTTCTAGGGTCATGCTACTGACATTTAAAAATATAAATTCATCCTCTTGCCATCCCAATTCTTGCCTTAAAGCGGCCCGTTCCTCCTTGGGGAGGGGTTTGTAACGGGTTGGATCAACTCCGAGGGGGACGGTGACGACGCGACTGGGGTCGGCACCACTACGGAGAAAACCCGCTTTAGACCATTGAGAAGAAGTAATAATGACCGTAGTAGAATTTTGATGTAGAGATTCAAGAGACTTCCCGGGATTTAATCGTAAGAGTTCTTGAGGGACAATTCCCCATTCTGTGGTGCCAAATATATAGGTACGCTCGCTGTGAAGGGCAGATTTAAAATTAAAGGGACTATACATCCGCAGAGTGGCATCTGCAAATAGGTTGGGGGGTGGGGGTGCGATCGCCCGTAAAGCGGATTCTGATTCAGCATCAAATATACCCTGAGCCGGTTGAGAATTTTTGTCGGCAAAGGGAATGTCTTTGTGAAATAGCTCTAAGTTCGGATATTTGAGCATTTCCAAAAGTTGAAATTGATTTGCGATCGCATAAGAATGGGTCTGGAATCGCCAACCTTCGATAATTAGTTTCTGAGTTGTTGTATTTTGGATAGAAGGGGTTTTTGGTACAGAAAAGGATGGCTGTTGAGGGGGAGAAAGTACCTCTAAATACTGGTCTACCACTTGCTTCCAAGTGTAGCGCGCTCCCACCCATTTCGGTCCTGCTTGTCTCGCTTTTTCCCGCAATGCCGGTTGCGCGATTATCTGTTGCATTAAATGAATTAAATGGTCTACATCAGGAGCCACCACAAACCCCATTTCCCCCGATTCTAACTGACGCTGTTCTAATTGACTCTGGATGGGAAACGCAAAATCGGGATGAATAAAATCATCCGTCGGTCCGCCTTGGGTGCAAATTACAGGTAATCCACAAGCTGCTGCCTCTAAAACCGGCAAATTAAATCCCTCTGCAAGATAGGGAGAGACATACGCATCGGCAATTTGATATAACGCAGCTAAATCTGCACAAGATAGATTTTTGCCGATATAGGTGAGTCGCTCCTGAACCATTTTTTGCTCAGTTGCCGGGAGAATTTTACTGCAAATTCTGGCAATTTCTTGACGGGCCTCAAACAGATAATCTCTACCTTTTAAGATTAATCTAGCTTCGGGAAATTTTTGGACAATGGCGGCAAATGCTTTTAATAATCGAGCCATCCCGTGGCGGTTATTAAAGAGCAATCCATTGGTGAAAAAGATAAAATTATCTCCGAGTCCAAATTGCTGGCGTAAGCTTAGGCGTTTTTCTGGAGATGCGGGTTGGTAGAAGTGGGGGTCTACACCGAGGGGAATCACAACCACGCGATCAGGGTTGGCACCACTGCGGATAAATCCATCTCGGGACCAATGGGATGCCGTCACAATAATGGTATCGGAATTCTGATGAGCTTCTTGAAATGAAGTGATTCCCATTCCCCGCAAAATGGATTGCGGAACAATTCCCCATTCGGTACAGCCAAACATGACCGTGCGTTGAGCGGTGGAAGGGGTTAAATTAAACGGACAATAGACGCGAAGGATGGCATCGGCAGATTGATCCGCTGTGGGTTGGGGAATCAAATGTAATTTAGGTTCTTTGGAGTCCCCCAATAATCCACTGACGGGTTGCCAATTGTCGGTAACGTAAGGCATATCCCGGTGGAGGACCTGGATTTCAGGGCGATCGAGGAGTTCTAAGAGGAGGAACTGATTGATCAGAGAATAAGAGTGGGGAAGAAAACGCCAGCCTTCGACAATAATCCGCATGAGTTTAAAATGCTAGTGCGATCGCGCCACGGTCCATCGGGAGTACATAAACGATAGAATCAGTTAAGTCATTCAGTCAACCTATTTTGGGCCGGTCTGTTTTGGTAAGAAGTCTGAAGCAAAACCCGGACTGACGGTTGACTGGAGTGATTTCTGCATCGAACACTACCGTTTTACTGTTTTCTATCTTTCAATTATGACCTTAACGCTGTACAACACCCTCACCCGTCGTCAGGAACCGTTTATCCCGTTTGAACCCGGCCAGGTGCGGATGTATTGTTGTGGGGTTACGGTCTACGATTATTGCCACCTGGGTCACGCCCGCTCCTATATTATTTGGGATATTCTGCGCCGATATCTGCAATGGCGGGGATATGCCGTGCGTTATGTGCAGAATTTTACCGATATTGATGACAAAATCCTCAATCGCGCCAGACAGGAAGGGTCATCAATGGAGGAAGTGGCCGATCGCTACACTCAAGCCTATTTTGAAGATATGGCAAGGCTAAATGTCCTAGAAGCAGATGCCTATCCCCGCGCCACTCATACCTTAGATGGGATTAAGCGCTTAATTAGCCAGTTGGAACAAAAAGGCTTTGCCTACCCGGCAGGTGGCGATGTTTATTACAAGGTGCGGGAGTTTACCAACTATGGAAAACTCTCGGGACGGCAGTTGGCGGAAATGCAAGCAGGGGCCAGTGGTCGGGTGGAGGCGGAGGACCCGGAGGAACTGAAGAAGCAAGACCCGTTTGATTTTGCCTTGTGGAAGGCGGCGAAACCCGGGGAACCGTCTTGGGAATCCCCTTGGGGTGCCGGACGTCCGGGATGGCATATTGAATGTTCGGCGATGGTCCGTGAGGTGTTGGGAGAGACGATTGATATTCATGTTGGGGGTGCGGATTTAATTTTTCCCCACCATGAGAATGAGATTGCTCAATCGGAAGCGGTGACGGGTCAAGCTTTAGCGAAATATTGGCTGCATAATGGCATGGTGGCGGTGAATGGGGAAAAAATGTCCAAGTCTTTGGGCAATTTTACGACGATTCGCCAGTTGCTGGATCAAGGGGGTGTAGACCCGATGGCGCTACGGTTGTTTGTACTGCAAGCCAATTATCGCAAACCGTTGGACTTTACTGATGAGGCGATCGCCAGTGCGGAAAATGGCTGGACGACGCTCAAGGACGGGTTACGCTTTGGTTATGAGTATGGCAGTAAGTTGGGGTGGGATTTGGATTCTGGGGCGATCGTACCGGAATCTGATGCACTCATAGCACAGTTTGGTTTCGGACGGTTGGGTTCCGGACGGTTTGGTTCTGGACGGTTTGGTGTGGGAGATTTTGCGAGGGAGATCGCACCGGAATTTGATCCTGTTGTCGCACAGTTTCAGACGGCGATGGATGATGACCTCAATACCCCATCAGCGTTGGCGGTGTTGTTTGAACTGGCGAAGGAACTCCGTCGTCAAGGCAACATTTGGGTTCATGAAGGGAAACTGGATATGGACTCGCAACAGTTACACCACCAATGGGTTGCCTTGCGGGAGTTAGGGAAGGTTCTGGGTTTGGAAGTGAATCCAGAGGCGGACAATTCAACACCCGAACCCGGAGGATTGAGTGATCAGGAAATTGAATCCCTGATTCAGGACCGACTGGCGGCGCGTCAGGGGAAAAACTTTGCCGAAGCCGATCGCATTCGCAATCAATTGCAAGAACTGGGGATTACTTTAATTGATAAACCCGGAGGTGTCACCCAATGGCATCGCAATTAAAGGGTTGTTCAGTGCAATTTTAGGGAATCAAGTCTTGTGGCGATCGCCATTTTCACCCTAACCGAAAAAGGCGATCGCCTCTTCTATAACCCCCCTTAATCAAGCCTTTATCTTAAATTATCTATGTCCCCCTCGCGGATTAAAATTTCTCTAACAACCCTGTTGCTGATTTTCACCCTAGGTTTACTGGTGATATTGCTGTGGCAACTGCGGAGTTTGCTGATTACTCTGATGGTCTCGGTTGTCCTCGCTGCTTCCATTTCTCCCGTGGTGAATTGGGCGGAAAAATGGCATATTCCCCGCTGGATTGCCACCATTATTACTTACCTTACCCTGATTGGGGGGTTAACTGGGGTGGTCTTATTAATTGGACCGACAGCCTTGGATCAAATTCAGCGGTTAATTCGTCAGCTTCCCTCTTATTTGGAAACATTGCGCCTGATTGCAGAAGATTTGGCGGCTAGACTGATTGATACACCACCAGAGTTTGTGCGCCAGTTCTTTGATACCCAGTCTGTAACCACTTGGGGAATTCGCTCAACTCAACAACTGGTCCTCCGGTCTTATGGATTAACCCGAGGGTTGCTTGGCGGTGTGGTGACCCTAATTTTATCTATTTTTATTTCCGGTTATATGGTGGCGGATAGTCACAGTTTAATTAAGAGTTTGGTTCAGCTATTTCCAAAACCTTGGGATGAGCGTTTGGAGACTCAGGTGATGCCGATTAGTGAGCGGATGGGGGGATATATTCGGGGTCGAGTGCTGGTTTCGGCTCTGTTAGCTGTAGCAACGAGCGTGGGATTGAGTGCTTTAGGATTAGGGGAGTTTGCTTTGGGTTTGGGGGCGATCGCCGGAGTGACCAATTTAATTCCCTTTTTAGGGCCGATTTTGGGAGCCATTCCGGCGCTGATTGTGGCGGTGTCTCAAGGCGGATGGCTGTTTTTGTCGGTGTTAATTTTATTTGTGGTCATCCAGAATGTGGAGACTTATGTTTTGGATCCGTTGTTAGTCGGGTCTTCCGTTGGGGTGCATCCCCTTTATCAGTTACTTTCGGTGATTGGTGGGGTTCAAGTGTTGGGAATTGTCGGTGCCTTAATCGTTCCGCCTTGGGTTGCGGGGGGTGCAGCCTTAGTGGAAAATTTATATTTAAAACCGAAACTGAGGGCAGAAGCAGGGGGGATGGGGGAGGCGATCGCCCCGAATTCGACGGATGGGGAGTCGAGTTTGGTACAGCATCCTACTTCCTCAGTCTAAGCGCAGTCAACGGGGTGAGGATTCCCATTCCAAGTTGCACCCTGTCCTATTTGTGAACCCCCAATGACAAACGACCACTGACCCAGGACAAATCCCCTCGGATTTGGGAACCGCCAATGACTCAGGACAACTGACCAATGACCCCGGACAACTGACCGTTGATCCCCAGGGACTATTTTTTTCCTCTAACTTGTAGCGTTCTTCTTTATTTTGGTGTAAATTATACCTCAATCCATAAAAGCTTGCCAGAAGAATTTAACCCAAAGAGTTGCTTGGGGTTAAAACTTAGCGAGTCAGAGCAAATTACCAGGCAGACTAAGATGAGACAATGGCGAATCATCATGAAGCTATCTCCGCGTCGAATCGTCAGTATTTATCTATTGATTAGCGCCTTATGGATTGTCGGTTCCGATCGCGTCATAGCGATTTTATTTCGGCAGCCTGGTGTCGAAAATCTAACTCATCTGCAAACCATTAAGGGTTGCGTGTATGTGACGGTGGTGGCGATTCTTCTCTACTATGCGATCGTCCGCTATACCTCAGAAATTCATCAGTCTAAAAAGCAGCTAGAACTTAATGAGAGGCGACTCGATGCGATTATTGAAACCAACGCCGATGGAATTTTAGTCTTTGATAGTACCGGGCGGATCACCCTAACTAATGCAGCGGCACAGAAGCATCTAGGACTGCCTCGACAACAGATGATCGGATGTAGCTACAAGGAACCGATTTGGCAAATTCAACCCTTAGATGCGCGGGGTTTACCGGAAAATCAACTCCCCTTTTGTCAGGTGATGCAAAAGGGACAACCCACTTATGAAATGGAGTATGCGATCGCCCGTCGAGATGGCAGCCAAATTTTTGTTTCAATCAATGCCGCACCCTTGTACGATCGCCAGGGTCGAATTGATGGAGTCGTCGCCGCCATCACCGACATTACCCAACATAAACAAGCGGAAGCGGTTGCCAGGGCCCGGGATATTGCTGAAGCGAGAAATCGAGCCAAAAGTGAATTTTTGGCGCAAATGAGCCATGAAATTAGAACGCCCTTAAATTCAATCTTAGGGCTGTCTCAAATGTTACAACGAGAAATTTTTGGCAGCCTGAATCCTAAACAAAAAGAATATATTAGCCGGATTAAAAGTAGCGGCGACCATTTATTAGAACTGATTAATGATATTTTAGATTTATCCAAAGTAGAAGCAGGGAAAGAAGAATTAAAATTTAGTGAAATTCCCGTTCCTGAAATTTGTAAATATTGCCTAAAAGTCATGCAGGAACGGGCGGTGGACCGGGGATTAAGACTAACCAGTAGAATTGACCCCAAAATCCGAGTTTGCATTGCCGATGAACGCCGTCTCAAACAAATGCTGCTCAATCTACTTTCCAATGCGATTAAATTCACCCCGAGAGGGGAAGTTTCCTTAATTGTTGAACAACAGCCTGGGGGAATTGGATTTACCGTCATCGATACAGGAATCGGCATTTCTGAAGAACATTTACCCCTGGTATTTGACCCATTTCGCCAACTGGATACGGACCTGAACCATAACATCCAAGGGACGGGATTGGGATTAGCACTGACGCGAGATTTAGCGCAGTTGCATGGGGGGGATGTGATCGTTAGTTCGACTTTGGGAGTGGGAAGTCGGTTTACAATTATTTTACCGGATCCACCTCCGGGATATGTTCCGACGGTCCCGAGTGATGAACTTCCGGCAATTGCAATTCCCGAAGCAGGCGATCGCAGAGGTCGAATTTTAATTGTGGATTATGATGGGTCGAGTACCTTATTGTTGCAAGACTATTTACAAGCAGTTGGACATCATGTCAAATTGATTGGCTACAGCGCCAATTTTCTGGAAGAAGTGTTTTCCTTTGACCCCTATTTAATTTTATTGGATGTCCAGTTTGCTCATTTGGCAATGGGGTTGCAATTAGTCGCAGAGTTACGCAAAAACCCCAATGTGCAACAGTTGCCGGTGGTGGTGGTTACTGCAATGGCAATGTCAGGCGATCGCGAACGTTGTCTAGCCGCAGGTGCAACGGATTATTTAAGCAAACCCATTCAGTTAGAAGTGTTAGACGAAATGCTGTTACGCTATATCCCTCCGATAGTGTAGGGAGGGTTTTCTACGAGTTACAAGGGTAAGAAAACTATAATCATTTGAATATTTTTACCATTATCCTTCGGCCATTTTCTGGATCTTTACAATAGTTCTCCGTACTTTTTCTGCTTCAGGGGAACGCAAACGCTCTAAAATATCTAAAGATTCATACATATATTCTAAAGCAGTAGTAAAATCACCTCGACTTGCTAACAGTTGTCCCAGTATTCCTAACGTCGGTGCTTTTCCTTGCAAATTGTGGATGCGTTCATTAAGTTCCATTGATTGGGTGGAAAGGGCGATTGCCTCGTCGATTTCTCCTTGGTTGACTTTGATAATAGCGAGTTGGTGCAAAGTCGCCGCTTTCCCTTGCAAGTCGCCGATGCGTTCCTTGAGTTCCAGCGATTGGGTGTAAAGGTCAATCGCCTCGTCGATTTCTCCTTGGGTGGCTTTGATACTAGCCAGACAGTGCAAAGTTGCCACTTTCCCTTGCACGTTGCCGATCCGTTCGTTGAGTTCCAGCGATTGGGTGGAAAGGGCGATTGCCTCGTCGATTTCTCCTTGGTTGGCTTTGATAATAGCGAGTTGGTGCAAAGTCGCCCCTTTCCCTTGCACGTCGCCGATGCGTTCAAAAATTTCCATTGATTGGGTGGAAAGGGAGATCGCCTCGTCGATTTGTCCTTGGTTGACTTTGATCCCAGCGAGTTGGTGCAAAGTCGCCGCTATCCCTTGCAGGTTCCCGATGCGTTCGTTGAGTTCCAGCGATTGGGTGTGAAGGTCAATCGCCTCGTCGATTTGTCCTTGGTTGACTTTGATCCCAGCGAGTTGGTGCAACGTCACTGCTTTTCCTTGCACGTCGCCGATGCGTTCCTTGAGTTCCAGCGATTGGGTGTAAAGGTCAATCGCTTCGTCGATTTCTCCTTGGGTGGCTTTGATAATAGCGAGTTGGTGCAAAGTCGCCCCTTTCCCTTGCAAGTCGCCGATCCGTTCGTTGAGTTCCAGCGATTGGGTGTAAAGGTCAATCGCCTCGTCGATTTCTCCTTGGGTGGCTTTGATAATAGCGAGTTGGTGCAAAGTCGCCGCTTTCCCTTGTACGTCGCCGATGTACTCAAAAATTTCCATTGATTGGGTGTAAAGGTCAATCGCCTCGTGGATTTCTCCCTGGTTGCCTTTAATACCAGCAAGTTGGTGCAAAGTCGCCGCTTGCCCTTGCAAGTCGCCGATGTACCTAAAGAGGCATATCGATTTGTTGTAAAGGTCCATCGCCTCGTCGATTTCTCCTTGGGTCACTTTGATACCCGCGAGTTGGTGCAAAGTCGCCGCTTTCCCTTGCACGTCGCCGATACGTTCCTGGAGTTCCAACGATTGGGTGTAAAGGTCCATCGCCTCGTCGATTTCTCCTTGGGTGGCTTTGATACCCGCGAGTTGGTGCAAAGTCACCGCTTTCCCTTGCACGTCGCCGATGCGTTCCTGGAGTTCCAACGATTGGGTGTAAAGGGCGATCTCCTCATCAATTTCTGGCGGCTTGGCTTTGAGAATTGCTAAATTATGAAGAATAGCAGCCTTTTCTTCTTCATCCTCTAACGGACAAAGGTCTAAAGCCTGTTGATAGTGTTTTGTAGCCTTTTCTACCTCTCCGAGTTCTTTCTCCGAGCGAGCGAGTTGATGAAATATCCGATAATCTTCAACAACTGACAAGGTATCTAGGCCCATTTTTGCAGCTAGTAAAAATTGGTTGTTATTGTTCCAGTGCAATGTTAGTTGTGCGCCAATTTTTGCCGCAATTTCTCCTGCTTTACCGAGCAAGGCTAACCTATGTATTTCTATGAGCCTTTCTTCTATTTTTTTGTCCATTCTTCCACCCACATTCGATATAATATATTTGCCCCTTGGTTGTACAAAGACTCGTGATTTTCTGGCGCTGTTAAGCCTAACAAACGTGAGACTCTCAACAATTCGCCATCAACCGGAGTTGATTGGATAGTTTCTAACAATCCCAAGGAAATGGCCCGAGAAATGTGGGTATCCCTATTGCGGATTTGGCTGCAAAGCTCTTCAAATGCTGACCTGGGTACTGGCATCTCAAATACCAACCCTAATCGAAGTATCTCCCGCAAGTCTTTGTCCTGCTGATTCAGCAATTTTTCGGCTAAAATATCGACGCGGAATTGCTCCTCAGCCTTTTGCATTTGAGTGGTAATTTCACCGATTGTCAGTCCTGAAGTTTGCAAGATTTTATTCAACTCTTCCAACAAGCGGGGGTTTCCATCGGCCACTTTTTTTGCTCGTTCTTGTAAGCCTGCATCTACCCCCGAATCCACTTTAAACGATTCGAGACGCTGGCACTTTTTGCGTAAATCTTCCCCACGTAATGCTGCCAACGGTTCCCGATATAGGCGGCGATTCAGGGTGGGGTCTGGGAAGATAAAATCGTAGCGACAGGTAATGATGACGCGATGAGGACCCCGGGATTGGGCGATTGCCTCAAGCAAATCTCTAAGCACCTTCACCGCGTCCTTTTTTAACACGGGTTTCCCATGTGCCGTCGGTTCCAGGTTTGCCTCGAAATCATCCAGCACAAATATCAACTGCTGCTTCTGGGAATTCAAAATTTGCAGACAGTTAATCAGGTGCTGCTTCAGGGAGAGGTTCCCTTCCAAAATTTCCAACTCTGTCTCATTGGTTTGTGGAGATAGTTTGTTGATTAACTTCTCCTTATCCAATCCGCGATAGATAACGATCCGTTCATACTCTGGCATCCGTTCCAGCAACCGCGCCGCTACCGTACTTTTCCCCACACCCCCGATGCCGTAAATCAAAACACCGATAGACTGAGGCTTTTTCAGAGCCCGTAAATAGCGCTGAAGGTAGCGCCGACGTCCAACAAATTCCTCTGAAGTCGCCACTCGCACCTCGTGGGTGAGGGGGTCGAGGAATTGTTCCTGGGGGGGTTGCGGCGGTTGCCAATGATAATCCCCTGGGGGTTCCACCAAGGCACCGGGACAGTCACCGCGCACATACAACCGCAACAGATGCCAATCTTTCACTTTTTCTTTCTGCAACAAGTAGCGGTAGGTACTGCCTAACCCTTCACCGAGAGAACATCCCGCAGCTAACTCCTGATATAAATGTGCGGCAGCAACAGTGGCAGTGGTTGGTAGCACAGGCAACCCCCAACCCAATACCGCCCGCGCCCCCTCCTGGATCAGGGTTTCCGCCATTGACAGTACCGTGCCTTGATTCCCTGCCTGTCCTGTGCGACATCCGGATAGAAAGATTAACTGGGGCCAGCGATGGCGAAACACTTCAGCAAATTCCGGCGCAAAAGCATCATGGCGGTCCCCGGTTTCCGTCTCGGTGATGAAATAGGGATAATAGGGTTCTTGTCGCTGAATGTCCCCATGTCCCGTAAGGTGAAAAATATCGAAGCGTTGGAGATATCGCTTCCATAGCTTGCCCAACTCTGCCACGCATCCGCTTTCCTCGACGCGCACCTGCACTGCCATCTCCTGCGTCTGCGCCAAAATTCGCGCTTCCTCTTCCTCAAAATCGAGTACAGGTTCCACAGTTTCAGGTGAGGTTGCCATAAATAACACCTGCAAGGGTCGCGCTTCCAGGGCTGGAGGTGGCGGGGTCTTCCGTTCAATCCAGCGCACTGGCACCACCACCGGGTTCGCCCCCTCCACTAAAAAACTCGTGCCGTCATGGAGCAATTCCCAAGGCAGATGCGCCAAATTTTGATGGGTAGCAATAGCTAAAATTAATCCCCCTTGATGGCAATCTTCGATAGCACGACTCAACCACCGTCCCTCCCCATCCAACCAGCAAAACAATTTCTGCCCCATTTCCCTCAATTGGGGGTGTTGTGCCAGGTAATAATGTGACTTTTGTTCCTTGACTAAATCGGCAATTTGTGAGCTATTTAGAAACTGCGCTTCAGAAGGTGTTTGCGATTCAACCCAATAGCGCAATTCGACGCGATCGCGTTGATCCTCTTTAAGCTGAATGCGAAGGGTTTGCATGATGGGGTAACCTTGATTGAGATTGCAGCCAGTGCATAAATAAGGTGGGGTTAATGCCTTCCCCTAAAATTAACGGATGGATTGGAGAATCTGGACAATTTCCTCTACTGTCGCATCTTCCAGGAGGACTCGATTTCCATCTTCCCCTTCCAGGAGTACGTCCAAATTACTGGGACGTTTTTGCTGTGCTTCCTGATACCACTTGCGAATCTGTTCGGCAATAGTGAGGGTTCCGCCCACAATAGTAACAATAGAGGCTACAGTCGTCAGCAGTTCAGTTTTTTTCGGACCCTCCTCCACCAACACGGTACCGGCTATTCCTGGAATTGCCAGTAAATCCTGCGCTGCGGATTCGGAATCTTCGCCGTCAATCGTTATCGTAATCCCTGCCATCAGTGGAACTCTCAATCACGCCAAGACTATTGTAGGCGATCGGCGCTAAACTCCCCAATGCCATCAACCGTGACTCTTGCCTCACCTGGGCGATTACAGTATTTTACCGCTTCTTTCCCAATCCCTTTGACTGCCTCGAATGAGTCCCGTTAGCGGCTACATCTGGCTTGACAGTCTGGGAAATTTGGCCGAGAATTGCCCAGAATTTATACTCAGTTGCTTCCTCCGACTTTATCATAACTTTGCACAGATTGTCCAAAAGTTAGCACCTTTTTTATAAAAGTTGTCTATACTAGAAGTAGATAGAGAAATAAAGCGGATTCTTTATCGGGGATCAACGCAAACCGAGGGTTAGTCAGATGCAAACACTACGGAAATCTCCGGAAACCAGCTATGGCATCAGCTTTGCTTTAGAAAAGATTGACTCCATTGTGCTGGATGTATTTAAGCCGTTCTTTAACAATTTACCCCTAGACCCTTATATCAAAGGCAATTACAGATTGCGCCGGTTGTCCCGGTTTAAACTGAGCGATAATGAGTTAATTCACCTGCCTCATGGGTATTTGTACCAGAGTAAAGATTATAATCCCGTTGTAGGCGGTGTCAAGCGGCAGTTTGAGGAATTGGATGAGGAACTGATTGCGCTTTATGAGTTTAAGAAACTGGTGCAAGAAGTGAGTCATTACTGCAAGTTAAAACCGGGGGTGGAAATCGGGGTGCATCAAATCCGCACCACCTGTTCCCCGAAAAACTATGGGAATCCTGCGCCGGAAGGGATTCATCAAGATGGTGCAGATTTTGTGGCAATTTTCTCTTGCGATCGCCAGAATATCCAAGGGGGAGGCACTCACCTGTATATGGCACGTCGGGAAAAACCCGTATTTACCAAGGTACTCTATCCCGGGGAACTGTTACTCGTCAACGATCGCGATTTCTTCCACTTCACCACCCCAATTAAACCCCTAGAAGCAGGGGTGGGAACTCGGGATGTATTCGTCCTCACTTCTCCCAGTTTACTGGTTGATTTTGAAGATTAAACTCATGTAGAGGCGATTCGCGAATCGCCTCTACATGAGAATTTATCTGGATTGATTCATGCTGGGTTGAGGATTGAAAATTTTGCATTCTACTAAATAGGGAGAATTAAACTCCGTCATTTCTCCCGCTTGTTTCCCGGGAATGGGAAATAATCGCGCTGACAGGGGTTTATCTAATTTAATCGCTAAACTGGCAACATCGAGTAAAATTGCCTCAATTTGTTCAACGGAGATAGTTCCCGGAAGGGGAACTGTATCTAATCCACAGCCACAAACTGAGGAATATAATAATAAATCGGTTAAGTTGTAGGTTCCTTGACTGGCGCGTTTTGCCAGTCCCACATCTTCACAAACCGGCAACATTAAGCCCGAATATCCACATAATTTCACGGGAATTTTTTTGAGAACCCGCGTGATGAGGGCGGAAATGGCTAGGGTTCCGGAATGCCCAAATTTACCGAATCCTAATTTTTCATAAGCGTCAGCGATACTATTAGTTTTATCCAGGGAGGGGGCGAGGGATGCGTCTATTCCCTGATAGGAAATATTAAATTCCTGGCATAGTTGAGAGGCAGTTGATTCTAGTTTTATGAGATGTGCTGCATAAATTTCAGTTAAATTTGTTTCCGCTTGGACTAGAGTCTTAGAGTTAGAAAATGCTTCTGTGAGTAAATCTGCGGATTCTAATCCAAGGGAAAAAGCCGAATCTCCTTCATGGTAGGAGGCGGGAAAAAATGGGATTCCTGGAGGACAATTTGCCGCAGCACAAAAGCGAAAGTTTCCAAATCCATTAACGGTTTCTGTAGAAATTCTGTGGATGGTTTGCGCCGAGGCTTGAAGGCTTTCAAAATTAATGCCAGTTTGGACATCACCGATTGTACTGGAACAAAAAATTTTCTCTGTTCTTTTGAGAATGGCTGGAATTATAGAAATAACTTCGGGAGTTGTTGCACAACCAATATTAAAAAAGTCTAAATTAAATTCGTGACAAATTTCTTCCAGCTTTTCTGAATTGTCCAGAATTTCAAACAGGGTGTATCCGGGTAAATAGTTCTCAAAGGATTGGGTGGAAATCCGCGTGGTTTGGACTTCATAGCCTTGAGTTTCTAACTCCTGTTGCGCTTGGGCGTTAAATTGTGCGGCTTTTTGAATGGGGGCGCGATCGCCTGGGGATTCTAAGGAAATCCCGGTGGTAATGGTTCTAATTTTCATAACCTTGTTGTGGTTTAATGTAAATTTCCAGGGGAGGCGATCGCCGGAGTGATTGCTGACATCCCCTCGTCATCAGTGCCACTTCCTCCGGTTTCCTTATTGAGGATTTTCACCACATGATTGTAAATGGATTCCGCTTGTTCAGGAGAATTGCCAATGCTGGTTAATCCCAGTTTACCAAATTCGGAGAGACATCCCATTAAATGAAACAAGGTTCCGGTTTCCGTACAACTATCAAAATGAAGTTGATGATAGGCGATAATATCCATCAAATCATTCGGCAATAATCCCCGATAGCGGTCTTTTTGGAGGTTGTCCGTGGCAAAGTAATATTTAGGGCGTCCGGTTTGGCTGTAAAATAATCCCGTTGATAAATTATACCGGCCATTGGTTAACAGTTTGAGTTCCATAAAAGGATGAGTTGTCCCGCCTTTGCGGAGATTAATTTCGATCGCATACAAATCCCAGACTGGATGATTGCTCTCCTGACGCTGAATCGCCAAAAAGTCTACACTGAACCGTTCTAATGCACCTTTAGCGGCTAAATTTCGCCCGACGCGCATCCCCAGTTCCTGCGCTTGTAGTCGATATCCTTCATCTGCCGGAAACTTACAACCGAGGAAAATTTGCTGATCGCTACCGCCGAGAATTTGGTCATGAGTGGAGAGAATTTCTACGTCCCCATTGGGGAGAATTCTGCCTTGCACACTCGGCGATCGCTTGTCATCTCCTTCGAGATATGCTTCCACAATTGCGCCTAATTCAGGAATGCGACTGGAAAATTTGGCCCAAGTTTCTTCCTCCGCTTGAAAGTTCATGGTTTCAAAGCGATCGCAAATCGTAGCCACCCGCTCTTCCGGTGCAATTTCATACAGGGATTGCACCTCTAAAATGGCGTTTCCTTTCCCTGAAAATCCTTCATTCAGTTTAATCGCAATTCGTTTTAAATTCGGTTCTTTTGCTAATAAATCTGCCGTAGCAACTGCCAACGATTGCACCGTCCAAACGGATAAACTACCCGCAGGATGGGGAATATTACATTCCCCAAATATTTGGCGAGAACCGCTTTTCGTTCCCCACTCTAATAACTCGGGATTTAATGCCAATAAAGGAATATCTAACTCAACCGCGAGTTCCCGTTCACTGGCAGTAGAATTAAAACAAATCATGTAAGATTTATCTCTCCGTAAAACCTGCCGGATGCGCTCAATCAGACGGGGACGTTCTAAAATCTTTTCGGTTAGGGGTTTAGGGGAAGCATCGTAAGTCGAAAACAGCAGCAGGCGATCGCGTGCGTGAGAAAAGGGAATTCCCGGTAGCAATTGCAGGTAATATTCAACAATCGTGGGATGTAAGGGTTGGGATGTGACATAAATCAGGCGAGTGCGGGGGTTTCGCAACCGAATTAGGGAATAGAGATTCCGTTCCTCATAGTGATGTACCCCGTCAATTTTCAACAGTTCCCGGCGATCGAGTGACAGGGAGGGAATCACTAAAATATCATTATCCCCGCGATCAAACTCATCAATGGTTTGCCAGCGATCGCGCAATTGACTTTGCAGTTGGCGAAACCTGGCAATGCGATCGCCTTCCAATTCCGTTTGTACATCCATCCATTCAACCCCTTCTTGTGATTATTCCTGCAATTTTAGCTTGATTCCTGCCTCCATCCATTCCCCTAGGGTGAGATTTTTTTCAGGGTTCAAGGATGCAAAATTCCAACGGAGCAATACCCCGTAACCCTTGGCATCTCTGCACCCCTCAGAGTCCAAAAATTGTCGATCCGGGGAATACCTCCCCCTCTACCACGGGTGGAACTAAAAATACACCTCCTGCACGCACCGTAATAAACCGTTCCATTCCTGGCAATTGCGCCTTGTCTGCACCGCCAAAATTCACCCCTCCTAACCAAGTGGGTTGCGTCAACATCCGCAATAATCGTTCAGGAGTATCCTGAAAACTCACAAAGTTTAAACCCGCACGAAAACCGGGAGTGCTATCGATCGCCTCTAAGAATTCATATCCTTGGCGGAACACTCGCAGGGAATTGCGCGACCCCACATCTTCCGCTTTATTCTGATTGGCGCGATGACTGTGACTCGCATTTAAAGGCGACTCCAAAGGCACCCGAGGTAACTCCCGATATTCCTTGTTTTCTGGGTGAGTGACTTCTCGGGTTCCGGCAAAGGGACAACCCGTTTGGACAACCGGATTGCCATCCTTATCAATCATCTCCAGGGGACATCCCGATAGTTTATCTCGTCCGACGATGATTTCTTGTTGCTGGCGAGTGAGTTTGCGCCATACCGTGAGATCCACAGGCAATCGCAGAAAGGCGAGATAAGTTCCGCCGACTGTCCATTTATCCTCGGGGGAAGTTTGGTCTTCTTTAATGGCGATCGCCTGAATCCGTTCCGAACTTTTCATGTTAGAAACTCCATCATGAAAATCAATCCAGCTTCGCTCATCATTCCGCTGAAACCCCGTATAAAATCGGGTGATTAATAACGGAGATTCCCCCGTTTCTGGGTCAGTCAAATCCTGTAAACTTTTCCAGGTTTCTACCACCGCCCGATTCACCGCTAATTCAGTTTTAGCAATAAATTGCAGGGCAATTTCTTCCGTTGCGGGATTAAATTGGATATCATCGGCATAAGATAAACCCGAACCCAAAAGTAACGGACCGCCACCCGTAGGACGAGCAGAACGGAACTGATTTTTTGCTCCTAAATCCAGGGGGAGCGATCGACCGCGATCGGCCAATTTAAAGACATTAGGTCCATATCCCACCAAAACAGTTAAATCCCCACTGGGAACCGGAGCACCAGGGATGTCCTTAACCTGGCCTTGTTTGAGGTTTTGATACATGGCCCACAGGGTTTGAAATGCCGTGCCAATTTGAGGCGCAGTCAGTCCCCTAGCAGCACGAAGAAACATGATTCCAAAACATTGATCCGGTCGAACTCCAGGCGCGTGATAGATGCCTTCTTGTAGTTGTCCTGTCATGATTAAAGTTGCTGAAAGTTAGGGTTAAGAGAGGACGCCCATTTGCCGAGGAGCAACGCGACCGATTTTCTGTGCGGTATCATACTGCTGTTTTAATTGATAAATGCGATCGCAAATCCCCGCATCTCGACAGCGAATGGGGTCGGCACTCGTCCGCAGAATGACATATTCATCTGCCGCCACTGGAGTAGGTTCTCCCACGACAATAATTGGTCCAATTTCAATCTGTTGTAGCACTTGAAACCCACCCGTCAGGGGTTGAATATCTGACCCAACTTCCACAACAATATCATCTAAAAAGGCTTCATCAGCGTCACTCGGGCCAAATACCAGACGTTGATACATATCTTTTTCTCCTCGACTGAAGCGAATCCACTCCTCGGGAACAGCTTGGTCTTGATATCTGAATACTGGATGATTAAACGACAAAATATACATTCCCAGGGGATTGTCAAATGCCACCGTCTGACCATTCATCGCCGCCCCTTGCGCCCCCATTGCCGCTGCTGGATCTGCATGACGACAGGCCAACCCTTCTACATTGTATTGCCGGAAAATTTGTTCTCGCACGGCAGATTTTAGCCCAGTGTCGGTGCGAATAACGTAGGGGGCGGCTCCAAACATCACAATATATAGCAAATCATCCAATCCATTAATCGGATGGGTCATAAACAGCGCATTGTCTTGATTTAATGCCCCAATTGGTTGCTCAGGAACCGCGGCAGCAACTAACTCCGCGTTATTGCCATGACCGGAAACCAGTCGAGAAAAGGCGATTTCTCGCTGACGGGGACTGAGTAGCGAGGGGTTGCTGACGCCATAAAGAGCTTCCCAACTGGGCAAAAATCCCAGGACATTCTCCACCATTGCCCGAACTGCAACGGGATCGAATTTAGCAATACAAGTCCAGTATTCTCGCAGTTCAGTGGTGACTTCCACTCGTTTCGGGCGCATTTTTCCCGTGGTATCGGGTTTCTCAATAACCCGATATTCACAGTATTCATTGTGCAAAACATGACGCCCTGGAACGCCCCAGTCGCACAATTGTTTCGCGGTGGGTTCATCCAGACAGAATGCAGGTTCGGCAGGGTCGCCAAACCACTTAATCGGGGCGCGGACTGGATTTTTGAGAGAACTGGGGTCGAGGGTGAAAAAGCGATTTTTCCAGTTACCTAAGCGATCGTAAGCGTTTTGAATCGTTTGATTCCACTGTTCGAGGAGGTCGCTACTGATGATGGAGTCGGCCCGACCGGGAATGTCATATAACATGATAGATTATACTCCTGATGTTAGAGTCAAGAAAGGAAAGGGAGACGATTGTCCCATTTGAGAGAAAGACACTATTGATTATAGTGCCATGCTTACATCCTGCAACATCAGCACACCACTGCTGATAAACTTTAAATTGTTTACAGAAAATTAGTTTAACTCCGCACTGCTTTGACCAACGACTGACAGGCTTTGAAGAATATGCTAACATCCATGCCTAAGCCTATATATTGCACGCCGACATCGATCCACTGTTTCGCGGTTTCCGGGGTGGTGGTAAAGGTTCCGACTGCTTTGCCTGCATTGCGAATGGTTGTTACAGCATCTTTCATCAGTGCGACTACTCGGGGGTCCTCCACTTGGCCGGGGATACCGAGGGATTGGGAGAGGTCATAAGGACCGAGAAAAATTACGTCAATGTGGGGAACGGTGACAATTTCGGCTAAGTTTTGGATGCCGATTTGACCTTCGACATGAACGATCGCGAGGGATTCGGCATTGAGGCGATCGGTGATGTTTGTGCCTGCGGAGGTGTAGGCACCGGCGCGGGTGCCGAAGGAGAGACCTCTTGTCCCGATGGGGTTATATTTGGCACTCTGAATGACCGTGGCAGCATCCGCTTGGGTTTCGATTTGCGGGACCTGGACCCCGGCACTGCCAATATCAAGGGCTCGTTGAATTTGAGAAGCATCGTTTTTGGAAACTCGCACGATCGGGGAAAGTCCCACTGAATCCGCAGCGCGACAGAGGTCTTCGGCAGCGAGGATATGTAAAGGGCCATGTTCGAGGTCAATTACGGCAAAGTCAAATCCGGCATGACCACAAATTTCGATAAAGGCGGGATAGGGACAGTTGATAAAAGGGCCGAGAACGGTTTCACCCTGTTGGAGTTTGCGTTTGAGTTGATTTTCGCGCATATTGTCCAGGTTGGCGGTGGGATTGTTTTAATTTTAACGGAAGGAGGATTGAGGGACTTCAGGGGGTACAAAAAGAAATCGCACCCGCTGTAACAGGGGTGCGATCGCCTTATTTATCGATTACTGGATTCTGCTGCTTCCAGTTCAGATTCACCTTACATCAGCAGTAAGCTCTCTTCGGTAATCTCAACTTGAGAGAACACCGTTAGGGAGTATTCCGCACTAAAGGTAATCGTGGAAACAATCTGTCCGGACTCAAGGGTAGACGAAGAAATCCCTAAATCGTCCGTAGTATTGGTGGCATCAAACAAATCAGAGAGATTGCTAATCCCGAAGGTTGCACCAGCAAACTTGATGACGTCACCTTCTTCGGCATTGAAGTCCAAAATCACGTCTTGCTTTTTGCCTTTCTTGCGAGCAGTTGTGCTGCTTTCGCTGTCACCCTCTTCGATATCGTCGAGGAGAACATCACCATCTAAGACAAAGACATCTGCACCTTTCCCACCGACGAGGGTATCTTTACCCGACCCACCATACAGGGTATCGTCACCGTCGCCGCCAATCAGCAAGTCTTTTCCATTGCCACCCATGAGGATGTCATTTCCAAACCCACCGATCAGGGTATCTTTGCCATTCCCACCTTCTAAGTAGTTATCGCCAGCAACACCACAGAGGAAGTCATTGCCATTGTCACCCATCAGGGTATCGTTACCGCGACCCCCAATAATGGTGTCTTTGCCATTACCGCCTTCTAGATAGTTATTGCCACCCATGAGCAGATCGTCGGCATTGTCCCCTTCGAGGTTATCCTCGCCATCGCTGTCTTCGAGGTTATCATCAGCTTCGACAACGGGATCCGCTTCGACAACGGGCTCGCCTTCGGCAACAACTTCATCACCTTCGGCTGTATCCTCTTCGGCAACAACTTCATCACCTTCGGCTGTATCCTCTTCGGCAGCAACTTCATCACCTTCGGCTGCATCGCCTTCGGCAGCAACTTCATCACCTTCGGCTGCATCGCCTTCAGCAACAACTTCATCACCTTTGGCTGCATCATCCTCTTCATCATGGATGAGTCCGATGTCTTCCCCGTTCATTAAGGCTTCAAACACTTCTAGGTCAGCAATCAGGAGGTCATTTCCGTTGGCACCAAAGATCGAGTCATTGCCTGTGCCGCCAATCAGAGTGTCGTGTTGGTTGTTGCCTTCGATGAAGTTATCCCCAGCGATACCGAAGATCATGTCTTTGCGTTTACCGCCGATGAGGGAATCATTGCCTTCACCGCCGATGAGGATATCGATGCGTTTTTCAGCTTTGAGGGAGACACCGCCATCACCGTCGGCAACTAAAACGTTCTTGCCTTTGACGTTGATAGTATCCACACTGGGAATTTCGATTTCGAGGTCGTCACAACTGGGCAGAGACTCTAGGGCCGTATCCGGTGCGACGGTCACCAGTCCTTCAAATTGACCGACTTCGATGTAGTGTTCAAAGGCACTGGCATATTCTTTGCCTTCACCGATGAGGGCTTTGGTTTCTTCATCGAGTAGGGAGAGATAGAATTCAATGTTGAATTCAGAAGTGGCTACTAAACCGATGGAGAGTCCGACTTCAGCGAAGTGAGCGAAGGCGCTGCTGTATTCACCGGAGGCGATCGCCTCTGTGACACCGGGCTGAGTGAGATAGAATTCCTCTTCAAAGAATTCACAGGATACCTGTCCTTCAAAGAATCCAACCTGCACGAAGTAAGCAAAGGCGCTACTGTATTCCCCAGAAGCAACCAGTTCGGCAACTTCCGGATACTTCTCGGTATAGAAGGATTCTTCAAACAGCGCACTGGCAACCCAACCTTCAGAGAGTCCAACACTCATAAAGTGGTCTAAGGGACTGCTATATTCCCCAGAAGCAACCCGTTCGGCGACTTCCGGATATTGATCCACATAGAACGCCGCGTCAAAGAAGGGATTAGGACTGAGACCCTCAGTTTTACCGACTTGCAGGAAGTGGTCTAAGGCGCTGCTGTATTCCCCGGAGGCAATCAGTTCTGTGACTTGAGAATAGGTTGCCAGATAGAACTCAGCGTTGAACAGCTTGCTGACTTGAGTCAATTCTTCCACGTCGGGCATTTCCACACCCTCTACGCTGATGCTGGGGGTCGTGACGACGGAAATATCGGTGGCAGATAGCGCTGCATCGGACCAAACATTGACAGCGCCTTTTGCACTGAAATTAAGTACGCTTAGGAACTTGGTTGTAACGGTTCCATCTTCAGCGGTTTGTTCAACTTCGCTCACTTGAGCAGAACTTAAAATTTGTTCCGCCGTCAAAGTGCTGCCGACGAGTTCGATTTTGTCGCCGTCTTCAGCATTGAAGTCGAAAATCGTGCTCCGGTGCTTCCCTTTGTCTGCACTCAGGTCCAGGATAAAGGTATCGCTGCCTTCACCACCGACGAGACTATCGGATTTGCCACCGCTGGTATAAAGGTAGTCATTCCCTTCATCACCGATGAGCAAGCTCTTTCCTTTGCCGCCTCCGATTAGGGTGTCGTTGCCTTCACCGCCACAGAGGGTATCTTTCTTATCGCCACCGATGATTAAATCGTCCCCTGCACCCCCGATGAGTAAGTCTTTACCTTTGTTGCTGATCAGGGTGTCGTTGCCATCGCCACCTATTAGGGTGTCTTCTTTCTTGCTGCCAATGAGCAAGTCATCCCCCGCTTCGCCAAAGAGTACGGATTTACCTTTGCCACCGATTAAGGTATCGCCACCTTCGCCGCCAATAACCACATCTTTGTTCTTAGCACCTAAGAGGACGTCGTTCTCTTCCGTACCAATGATGGCATTGTTGGCATTAAACTGGCTGGGTTCTAAACCTTCTTCCAAGTCGGCACATTCGGGAATGGTGATGTCAGCCGAGGGAAGCAGTCCTTCTTCTTTTCCGACTTTGAGGTAGTAGGCAAAGGCAGTGGGATATTGCTTGCCTTCTCCAATCAGGGCTTTTTCTTCTTCACTTAGCTGCTGTAAGAAGACTTCTTCCTTGAAGGTGGCGCTGGCGGTGATGCCAATTTCGATGCCGATACTAATAAAGTGGGTAAAGGCAATCTGGAATTTTTGGGCGGCGGTTGCACCGGAGGGAATTTCCGGCATCTCGAAGTCCGGATTTTCCGCTGCATATTTCTCTAATTGTTCTATATAGAACTCTGCATCAAATTCAGGGAGAGGATTTTGGCCTTTTTCAAAGCCTTCTTGCATGAAGTATTCAAAGACGCTGGTATATTTTCCACTGGCGATCAGTTGTTGAACTTCTGAATATTGCTGTAAGAAGTATTCGGCATCAAAGAACTGGGTAGGAACATCGCCTTGAGCTTGTCCAACTTTCAGGAAGTAATCGAAGACGCTTTCGTATTCCCCAGATTCAATGAGTTCTTTAATTTGGGGATTTTGCTCTAAGTAGAATTTCAAATCGAACAGGGGACTGAAACTCTTCTGGCTGATTTCTGCGTCGAATTGTCCTTCGAGGAGGTAGTATTCGAGGACGCTGCGGAATTGCTTGCCTGATCCGATGAGTTCGCGGATTTGTTCCGGCAGTTGAGCGAGGAAGAAGTCTTGGTTAAAGATGCCGGTTTTGGCGATCGCTTCTGTTTCTTCCGTCAGAGCCGGATCCTCTTCCGCAGTGGGTTGTTCACCAGGGGTGGGGATTGTTGGCGGAGTAGGCGGCTGATTGAAGACGATGGAGGGACCGCCGGTGGTCTCTTCTGAGGTGGAGCCATCCTCAGTTTCTAGGTCATCGTCCTCTGTCGGCATTTCTGCTTCTGGCATGGGGGGATTCGGCAGGAATCCCCTCAAGAATCCCAACTGGAAGAAGTGGGAAATGGCACTGGAGAATTGACCGTTTTTGATGCCTTCAGCTACTTCTGGATACTGTTGTAAGTAACTCTCCATATTGAAGGATTCGCTGGGAATACGTCCTTCAAAGATGCCGTGATTTAAGAAGTGGGAGAAGACGCTTTTAATTTTGCCTGTTTTTAAGGCCTCGGCAACATCTTCATATTGTTGCAGGTAAAATTGGCCGCTGAAAAAACTGCTGAAGGTGCGGATTTCAAAGCGTCCATTTTGGAGCCAGTGGGTGAGTCCACTGCTAAATTCTCCGGCTTGAACGGCTTCGTTTACGTCTGCATTACTGGCTAGATATTCTTGTTCGTTGTAGGCGAGGTTGGGAGGGCGATTTTCTTTGCAGCCAAACTTGAGGAAATGGTGCAGTCCGCTTTCAAAGTTTCCCTTGGCGATCGCCTCTTTGACATCAAGATTACTTTCTACATAAAAAGTCGCATCAAACCCAGCGATGATTTTCCGTTCCTCTTTATATCCAAATGTGTAGGCGTGTTGTAACCCACTCTTGAATAAACCCTGTTCGACGGCTTCAACAACGTCCGGGTTTTCCGCTAAATATTCTTCTTCATCGCAATAAGCGGTAACCAGTTCTTTGATTTCCGGATCGACATCGGCATCGTCGTCGATTTCCATTTCTTCGGCATCATCAACCGCTTCGCCATCATCAATGTCATCATCAACAACCGCTTCGCCATCATCAATGACATCTTCACCGTCATCACCGATCGCATCATCCCCTTCATCCGTGGTGACTTCCCCATCCTCGGCAACATCATCACCTTCATCGGTGGCAGGGACTTCTTCTTCTGCGACTTCTTCGACTTCTGTTTCGGTTTCGGCAACGGGTTCTTCTGGAGTTTCCTCGGGTTTCGGCACCACTTCAGTTAATGTGGTGGGTGCGATACCTTCAAGTTTGCTGCTGCCTTCGCGATTGTCCGTTCCCACACTGGTGAGGCGTAATCCCAGACTTTGACCTAAAAACTGATCCAAAGTCAAGGTTTCGGATTCGTGGGAGAGGGTAAAACTGGTGGTAGTAATATCGTCTTTGCCGATTCCGGAGGTGCCGATTTCTACGTTCCCCTCAAAGGATCTTGGGGTGACATTCGCATCCCCACTGATACTTCCACCGGATCCAAAGGCGGAATTTGTGACGTCACTGCCGGAAATTTTCAATCCAGTGAGTAAAGCATCATCAGCTAGGTTGAAAAATACCCCTCTAATGTCTGCGATCGGGGTGACATCTTTCACGGTAACGTTAATGCCTGCGGCGGTTTCTTCGAGAATCAGTTTACCACTGGCATTATCTCCGGTGAAGCTACTCACTTCAACGGTAATCGTTTTGGGTGCGGCAGTTTCTTGGGTATTGGTGGTTGTAACTGTGGCAGTTTCTTCGGTAGTTTCTTCTAGGACGGTCTCGTCAGGATTCATAGCCAATCTCCGTAGGTTAATGCAAACAATAGCTGTTTTAAGTGATGCCTTTTCGGGTTAAAGGCGGGTAACAATCCCCCACATTATTTCGATTTAGGGGGGGGATAGTTCCCTAAAATTTAAGCTTCCCGGTTTCAGGATTTGGCGGCGATCGCCTCGGGTATTCTTAGGAACTATCCCTGATTTTTGGGAGAAAACCACTTTTCATTTTCTTACAAGCTCAATCCGGTTTGTAGATGTCATCTGGGGCCGCGTCTCAAATAAGGAAAATTGAGTTAACGCTCAGGATAAATTTGCTCTTTACAATATTTTTAATTCATTTTCCTGGGTTTAGCTTACCCTAAATATTCAGGGGAACTCTCCGCAATTCCACGGAAATTATTTTCATCAATCCTCAAAACTCCATTCAATTAAAGTCCATGAAAAATTAGGTTATAAATACTATTTATAACCGCTAAAATTTAATTAATAAAATGATTGAATCCTAATTTTATTCAATGGGTAGCTTCGTTAAAATCTGATTAGCTACGGTTTTTTTTAAAGAGAGAAAATTCACTTTTCTATAAATAATTAAAAGGATTCAGGGTAGCCAGAGGAGATATTAAGAGGAAAAAATACCCAGTTTTGATGTCAGGAATGCTGTCATAGGGCGCAGGGGAAAGAAAGCAGGGGTCACGGGAGTTAGCTTCATTAAAAAAAATAGGGGGGACAGACAAACCCAGGATAAAATTTTAGGATTAGGGACAGTTTGAACAAGAATCTGAAAAAAATCCCGATGGATTTCCAGATGGGGGTGAATATAGCCTTTAGACAGAAACTCTATCTTTTCCGACGGGGACTCACCGGCATCATGTAATGATTAGATTTAAAAGAGTCGGGTTTTGTTCCCGCTGTGGAAATTCCGATCGCGATTCGGGGAATGGCATGGCAAATATCCACCCATCTGAGCAATGGAACCTCTGGTCAAGGGGTACTTGGGTATGGGGACCTCGGGCGCAGATGTCGAATTCAGGACCTGAAAAAACCGGATACCCGATTTGAGGAGGCGATCGCCTCACCCAAAGCGCCAGGAACTTCCCCCAGGTTTAGCCAAACTCCGGGGGATAGGATGATGGCAAAAGAAATCGCACCCGCTTTAACAGGGGTGCGATCGCTCTATAGATTAATCCCTAGATGTTGTTGATCCCCTCTAGGGACTGACCTTACATCAGTAGGAAGTTATCTTCCGTGAGTTCTACCTCAGATAAGACCTCTAGGGAGTAATTTGCACTAAAGGTAATCGTGGAAAGGATGTCTCCGTTTTGTAAAGTAGTGGTGGCGATGCCAAACCCGTCCGAACCATTTTCAACAAACAAGTCGGAGATATTCGTAATCCCAAAAGTAGCGCCGTCAATTTGGATAACGTCTCCTTCTTCGCCATTGAAGTCCAAAATCAGATCTTGCTGGGTGGCGTTCTCGTCATCCCCTGCTTCCGTCTCGCTACCGAGGGTACTGCCATCGAACACGAAGACATCTGCACCGGATCCACCCCGGAGGGTATCGTCACCGGATCCACCCGTGAGGGTATCGGCACCGGATCCACCATTCAGGAAGTTGTTACCGCTGCCGCCGATGAGCGTATCATTGCCGGTCCCACCAAGCAGGGTGTCGTCACCTTCTCCACCCTCTAGGTAGTTATTGCCTGACACTCCAAACAGGAAGTCATCGCCACTGTCTCCCATCAGGGTATCGTTACCCCGACCCCCCATCAAGGTGTCGTTGCCTTCTCCACCCGTGAGCATATTATCGGAGACATCATCGGCATCATCAACATCATCGGTGACGTCATCAGCATCATCATCATCGGTGACATCATCAGCATCATCATCATCGGTGACATCATCATCATCGGTG
>NZ_JAMXFD010000010.1:0-179049 GCF_025370875.1 Laspinema palackyanum D2c | reverse complement strand
ACATCATCAGCATCATCGTCATCGGTGACATCATCAGCATCATCGTCATCGGTGACATCATCAGCATCATCGTCATCGGTGACATCATCAGCATCATCGTCATCATCGGTGACGTCATCAGCATCATCGTCATCGGCATCATCGTCGTTGAGTTCATTGATGAAAATAAAGCCGTTAGCGCTTTTTAATTCATCAAAGACTTTGAGGTCACCAATGATCAGGTCGTCCCCATCCCCACCGGAGATAGAGTCACTTCCTTGACCCCCAAGGAGAGAATCATTTTCGCTGCCGCCTTCAATCAGGTTATTGCCAGCAACTCCAAAGATTAGGTCGGGGAGGTCGTTTCCGGTGAGAGTATCGTTGCCATTACCACCGATGAGAATATCAATGACTCCAGTCGCTTCTAGGAGCACTCCCTCATCACTATCGGAGACCAACACATTGCTGCCGGTCCGGTCAATGTCGTCTATATTGCGGATTTGGATTCCAGAATCACCGGAATCGTCATCGGCATCATCGTCATCGGCATCTAAATCACCGGAATCAGCATCTAAATCATCGTCATCGGCATCATCGTCATCGGCATCTAAGTCACCGGAATCGGTATCTAAATCATCGTCATCGGCATCATCGTCATCGGCATCATCGTCATCGGCATCTAAGTCACCGGAATCGCTATCTAATGCGGGGGGTACAGGGGGTGAAACGATGCCGGTAGGAGGATTGAAGACGATGGGGGAGGTGTCGGTGGGATTTTCAGGGGTTGAGGTGTCGTCTTCTAAATCATCATCATCATCATTATCGGGCATTTCTGCTTCGGGCATCGGTGGATTCGGCATGAATCCACGGAAGAATCCCACCTGGAAGAAGTGGAAAATGGCATTGGGGAATTGACCTTGTTCGATTCCTTCAGAGACTTCTGGATATTGTTGTAAGTAGGTTTCCAGATTGAAGGAGGGGCTGGGAATACGTCCTTCAAAAATCCCGTTATTTAAGAAGTGAGAGAAGACGCTCCGAAGCCTTCCCGTGTTGAATGCTTCCGCAACATCTTCATATTGTTGTAAGTAAAATTGGGCGTTAAAAATGTTGCTGAAAACCCGAATTTCACGGATTCCATGCAGGAGCCAATGTGCTAGGCCGCTGCTAAATTGACCCTGTTGCACAGCATCACTAACGTCTGAATTATTATTCAGATACTCTTCTTCGTTGTAGGCGAGGTTGGGAGAGCGATTTTCGTTGATGCCAAAGAGTAAGAAGTGGTGTAGGGCGCTTTTGAAATCACCCTTGGCGATCGCATCTTTCACGTCGCGATTATTTTCTTCATAGAATCGCGCATCGAATCCCGGAATGACGTTCCGGCCTTCTAGATATCCAAAGAGGTAGGCGTGTTGTAATCCACTCTTAAACACCCCTCGTTTGACGGCCTCCTCAACATCAGGGTTATCGGCCAAATATTCATCTTCATCACAATAGGCAGTGACCAGTTCTTTGATTTGAGGATCGACGCCTGCATCGTCATCCATGTCATCGGCATCATCCAAGTCACCGGAGTCCATCTCTAAGTCATCGGCATTATCATCGCCTTCGGCAGTGGTCGTGACTTCACCTTCTAAGTCATCATTATCATCCAAGTCACCGGAATTCATCTCTAAGTCATCGGCATTATCATCGCCTTCGGCAGTGGTCGTGAATTCCCCTTCTAAGTCATCATCATTATCCAAGTCACCGGAATTGGCATCTAAGCTATCACCATTATCCTCGCCTTCGGCAGTTGGAGTGGTTTCACCGTCCAAGTCATCATCATCCAAGTCACCGGAATTGGCATCTAAGTCACTGGATTCGACGTCGGTTACAGCGGTGGTGGAGAAGATGTTGTCATCCAATTCATCATCCAAATCGCCCGAATCGACATCAATAGTCGGATCGAGAACGACAACTCCTGTGGTTTCTTCTGGCATTGTTTCTTCCGGATTCATTGCAAAGCTCCTTGGTGCAACAGGGTGAAAAGTTACGGGGTAGATTAGGTTGGCTTTTCCCGGCTTCGGGAGTCCGTGGCACTCGCATTTATGAATAGAGGCACGGTTTGCAGGGTTAGACTAGAAAAAGGTTTTTTTTACTTCCCTTAAATTGGACGAGGGCAAGTTAATAGCCTTTTAATTTATTTTTCACTTTAGAAAAAGCATTTTAATCTGTCTAAAGGCTGATTTTAAGGAAATTCGCATTCCCTGAATTTTATCATGAAAAAAACTCTCTCTGCTTAAGGTTGCTGAGAGATTTACGGAAATCAATTCCGAGGGATATTAAATAATTAATCCAATTTTTTCTATTTTTATTTCAATGGCTTATGCTTGAAGTATCATCCTAATGACAATCTGATTTCCTCTACTTTTTTCGGAAATCTCAAGAGTCACAACATTTGATGAACAGTTGGCCTAGAGCTAAACGGGCCCCGGGAGTTTGCTTCATTAAAATTGGGATGCAGCAAAGCTTAAAAAATAAAGCATGAGGATCAAAGCGATTTTTGAACACTACAAAAAAAATACGGATTCTTGAATGGAGGATGCGAATATAGACGCTAGGCGGAAACTCTATGTTCCGGCAACAGTAACTACATGGCAGCATCTCTTAATCTGATTTAAAAGAATCAAGTTTTGTTCCCGGTGAGCGAAAGATTATCTACAAATTCCAGGAATTTGATGAAAAGAGGATTGATGTACTGACTCTGTGGTGGCTTCAGTCCGATCGCTGCGTCAGTCCCCGAGAACGCCTAATCCAAAACCCGAGGACTTGGGACTGGAAGAACAAGTGCCCTAGTCCGGGGGTAACATTTGGGTTAGAAGCCGGGGTTCTTCACGAAATTTAGGCCAATTCGCCGCAGATCGGGGCCAAAAACCCGGTTTCTGGTCCCTGGGATCTCAAATCCGGGCCTCCTAGGGCCTGTTAGAGGTCGGAGGTAAGCGCTGAAAGACTGCCATGAGTGCAACAATAAAACAGCAGGCCGGATGGATCCTTATTAGCAGTAAGGGGATGAAGGGTTGAAAAGTTGGGGGATGAGGAATTGGTTTCGGGATGTCATGAGGGAGGATGGGTAACGGGGTCGGACAGGATAGGACGTTGGACCCTCGCCTTGGCTTCAGGATGAGCTTAGAATCGGTAAGAGTGGGAAGCGTGTTAGAGGTGAGGAGTTAATCATGACGTTGGCAGAACAACTGGCGCAAGAGTGGCGATCGCGCCTATCCCAGGATTGTGCAGAGCATCCAGTGAGCACCCACGAGAGTATCGTGCAATGGCTGTTGGGGGAGGATCCGGAGCGTTTTGAGGCCCTGACGCCAGAAAAGCTAGAAATCATCCGTTCGGCGATGGACTATCGCTATCGGATTTTGCTCAGGGTCCTCGGGGTGCCGACGGAACGAGCTTATACGAATTTAATCCGTCGGTTGTCTTCGTTGGTGCTGCTGCGAAATAAGATAAAAACTTGGGTGGCGCTGAGTCGCGATCGCCAGCGGACGGTGGTGGATGTGGTGCAGGAAGTCATCCAGGAGTTGTGCGAACGCGATCGCTATATGCAACAGCAAATTGCCTGGATTGGCAAATCCACCCAAACCTCGCGGGTCAGAAATGCGCTGTTGTTGGCAACTATTGAAGAATATTGCTTGCGTCCGGTTCGGAATCAACCTTTACTCGCCTATCGGTTTTTTAACTATTTGCGGAGGTCCCAGCGTGGGGGCTTGACTCAGGTGCCCGAGGCGGAATTAATTCGCCTGGTTTCTGATGAAATTGGTTCGGATGAGTCAGACAGTTCGATTAGTTTGTTGGATGCTCAGGCGATCGCCAACACGCAAGATGCGATCGCCTGGGAAGAACAACAACTCTTACGCCAAACCGTCCAACAGGAGTTTGCCGACTATTTGGCGAAAAATGTGGATCCAACTGCAGCGGATTGGTTGCGATTGTATCTTCAAGGTTGCTCCCAAGATGCGATCGCCAAGGGTCTCAATTTACCCGTTAAGCAAGTCTATCGCTTGCGGGAAAAAGTCAGCTACCATGCGATTCGCGTCTTTTCCCTGAAAATCGAACCGGAGTTAGTCGCCAACTGGCTACAAATTAGCTTACAAGACCACGGGTTCGGTCTAACCTCGACCCAGTGGCAACAATTTTATCAAACCCTCACCCCAGAACAACAACAGCTACTTGACCAACTCAAACAGGGACAATCTTTAGAGGCGATCGCCCAGAACCAAGGACTCAAACATTCTCAAGTGCTAGGGGAATGGACCCAACTTTATTTAGCGGCTCAGTCCCTCCGCAATAGCCGTTCCGAAGCCGATGGTTGATTAAACATTGTTAACTTTTTCTTCGGAAAAGTGCTACTTTTAAAGAAGAATATTAAATCAACTCACCCGGACTACCGCTGTCCCTTGAGTTCTGGTGCATTGAATGAGAGTTGAGAAAGCGATGAGTGTGACAGCCTTATCCCCAATTTGTTCAACTTTAGCGAATCTTTATCCCACATTCCTCGGAATCGGTGACTTTTGACCCAAGTTAGTTACGACAGCGGAAGCAGTGGAATTGAGGAAATAACTGGGTGCATCTAAATCCGTTGAAAACTTGCCAATTGTACTCAAAATTTGACACAGAATGCGATTCTTGCCTACCTTGTGGGGAACTGTGCAATCCGGTGTGGTATCGGACTTGACTTGTCGGGTGATCAAACCAGAAAATAGGAATAACCCGCCAGCATTTCTCTATCTTGGATAGTCAGGAGTGGGACCCACCCTGACAAGCTTGGGTCATTGGTGTCACTATTGTGGGTTTTCTTTCTCTGAATAAAACAGCACCGAGTCCTTTCACCAATGCAAACCAAAACCGTCACTAACTGGGCAGCACAAATGGATTCCGAGCAAATCTTCCAGCTAATTGACAACCTGTTGCCTTTTGAAGCCTGCCTTTATCATGAGGTGTTACCGTTGTCCATTAAAGGGAGCCGTCTCCACCTGGGTATGGTCGATCCCGAAGATTCTGCCGCCTTGGAATATGTCCGGCGCATTCTGGGATATATGAGGTGTTCTCTGGTATCCGAACCGATTTCTGCTGAGATTCACCGCTCGATGCTCAGTGCTTACTTAAACTATATGCACACCGGGAAGAAAAAAGCATCGGCTCCACCTCATACCCCGGGGAGTCATGTTCCCGCCCCGTCCATGCCTCCTTTGCCGAATTCCTCCCATGCTTCCTCGGTGGCAGTGCATTCTCGGAACGATTTGCTCCCCCTACCCCATTCCCATTTAGCGACTAGCGATCGCCCGAGCTTACCCGCACCTCACTCGACACCCATGTTACCAGGGGCGGCGGTGCCGCTGTTGCAAGTGAGTGTCTCCCATCCTCACAGTTCCCTGGATGAACTTGCCAATTTACCCCCCAAGGAGCTTTTACAAGAGTTATTGGGGCGAATTTTAGAAGGGGGTATCGGTCGGCTTTATTTCGAGCGCCAATCTCAACAGGGGCGAATTCTTTGGAGTCAAGATGGGGTCGTGCAGTCGGTGATGGACGGTTTGGAACTGTCCCTGTTTGGGGGGGTGATGAACGAACTCAAGCTATTGGCACACTTGCCGTTAATCCCCCTGCAAAAACCGAAACAGGTGGAAATTGAACGGCGCTATAACAAAGAAGAGTTATTATTACGCTTGCGGGTGATGCCAGGAACTGATGGGGAACGGGCGACCTTGCAAGTGTTGCGCGGGGCGGCTTTAAAGTTTTACAAGCAGCAGCAGGTGGAGGATTTAAGTCGGGATGCCTTGCGACTAGCGCTACAACTTCAGCGGAAGGTGGATGAATTGCGCGATCGCGCCAGTAAAATTCCCGATCTAGCTTTATCCAAGTTAGATGCACTGCCTGCGCTCAACCAGTTAATTCGTCAGGTGGATGAACAGTTAGCTAAACTCAAGGCACTGGACGAGCATAAGGAGTAGTCGGACTGATCCCAATTTGGAGAGTGCCCCGGATCGGATGTAGGGGCAGTCTCTTCACTGCCCCTACTCTGGGCTGATTCTCCAAGATGGAATCGCCCGTTACGCTAAGACGGGGGTGGGGACAGTCCACCGACCAACGGCTTTACCAATCACCGCTAACTCTTCTCCCATCAGGTGATCAAAGCGATCGGGGGTGAGGGATTGGGGTCCATCGGAGAGGGCTTTATTGGGCGTCGGGTGTACTTCAATCATCAGGGAGTCGGTTCCTGCTGCGATCGCCGCCCGCGCCATCGAAGGCACCTGATCTGACCAACCCGTTCCATGACTGGGATCAATCATAATCGGCAGGTGAGTCAGCTTTCTCAGGACCGGAATCACCGATAAATCCAAAGTATTCCGGGTGTACTGCCGGTCAAAAGTCCGGATTCCCCGTTCACACAAAATCACCCGGGGATTGCCTGCGGCCAAAATATACTCCGCTGCCATCAACCACTCTTCAATCGTGGCGGACATTCCCCGTTTGAGTAACACCGGCTTATCCTGAGCACCGACTTTCTTTAACAGGGAAAAATTATGCATATTCCGCGCCCCAATTTGGATGACATCGGCGACTTCCCCTAACATCTCCAAATCTGACGCATCCATCAGTTCGGTAATAATTCCCAACCCAGTGACTTCCCGCGCTGTGGCGAGTAACTCTAACGCACTTTCGCCATGTCCTTGGAACGCATAGGGCGAGGTGCGGGGTTTAAAGGCACCGCCTCGCAAAAACTTGGCCCCAGCCGCTTTGACTCGTCGGGCCGTCTCAACAATCATATCCTCGTTTTCCACAGAACAGGGTCCTGCCACCACCACGATCGGGTGGGTTTCACCAAAGTGAACCGGACCATTAGGAGTATCCACCACGACTTCTGAAGCTTCGCCGTGGCGGAATTCCCGACTGACGCGCTTAAAGGGTTGTTCTACCCGCAAGACTTGTTCGATCGCCGGACTCATTTCTTGGAGTTGTTGCAGATCCAAATCTGCCGTATCCCCAACCAGTCCAATTACGACTTTATAGCGACCGACTATTTTCTCCGGGGTCAGCCCCCAATTTTCGGTCAATTCTGCATTGAGTCGGTCAATTTCGGCTTCGGGTGTGCCGACCTTCATTACAATGATCATGGTATGTTACCGGGCTTATTTGCTTTTGTACAGACTCTTTAACTGCTCTCGTCGGCGATCGGCTCTTCCTAAGTGATGGCTTCTTTCTAGCAATGTTCAGCACTTCGCTAAAGAGCAGCCGATCGCCGATCGCCCGCGAATCCTAATAAATTGAGCATAGGTCATTTGTCCTTGGTTCTCCTAAGACGACAAATGACCAATGACAACTGACTACTGGCTTTTTTGCTTCGCCGCTCGCCTCGCCGCATTCATTCGGCCCAAATTGGTGGTAAACTCCTGCCAACCTAACAGGGATCCGGGAATCTCTTCATCCCAGGATGCGGACAGTACGCCGTAGGTTAACCCAATCACGCCGAGTCCAAAGCAGCCCATGCTCACCAAGACGACGGCGAAATTAGGCAAGGGGAACAAGTCCCCAGTGATCACAAAATAGCTGGCGATAAATGTAAACATCCCCAAAGCAGTCGGAACCCCGCACAAGATTGCCATCCGACTCACCATGCGTTGGCTGACCACTTCGGGAATGGCCCGTTCTTCTTTGGACATCGGACGACGAGCAGTTTTTTCCGGTTTTCCAGAGGCTGGAGTTTCGGATGCCTTGGGGGTTGAGTTGTTTTTGGCCGGTTTTTTCCGTTTGGGCTCAAACGGTAACCGATTTCGTTGGGGTTCCTGTGACATGGGTTTTTCTGTTGGTTCTAACCCCGAATCCCGAGGCGGGTAATCAAAGCGCGATAGCGGGCTTGGTCTTGTTTCAAAATATAGGCCAGTAAGCGCTTGCGCTGACCAATCATTTTCAACAATCCTCTTCTGGAGGAGTGGTCTTTTTTGTTGGTTTTCAGGTGTGCGCTGAGTTGGTTAATCCGGGTGGTTAACATGGCAACTTGCACATCTGCCGATCCGGTGTCGGTCTCATGGATTTGATATTCGTTGATGAGTTCGTGTTTGCGCTCTTGCGTCAGGGTCATTGCTTTTTGGCTTTACTACTATAAACGCGGCAATTCACAATCTTAACATGACTTTGGGAGATGGGGAAGATTGGGGGGAGATGGGGGGCTTACAAGAGTAGGTTTTTTTTTCTCGTGACGTGGCTTAAGCGCGTCACGCACTATGGGCGGCTCTGCCGCCTGCTCCTCTGATGACGAGTTGAAGCCGTGACAGGTACAATAAGCAGCGATTAGCCCTAGGGACTGGAGGCAGAGCCTCCAGAGTGCATGACGCGGCAGAGCCACGTCACGAGGAACCTACTGCTGTAAGGGATGGGGGGGATGGGGGGCGTTATTGGGAGGCTAACCAGGCGATCGCCTGTCGGATCCACTCTTCTACCGGGTCCTCGTTGGATAATTGGCCACTTTGAGCGATCGCCGATAAAGATTCCATGACTTCGCTACTGCTATATCCGATCGCCAGCAACGTCATCTCTACATCCTCTTGCAATGCCGGTTTGACTCCCATTGCTGGAGTCGCACTCACCCCGGATTCCTTCCGCCATTGCGCCAGTTTGGTTCTCAGTTCTAGGGAAATCCGTTCCGCAGTCTTTTTCCCCACCCCTGGCGCTTTAGCGAGGATGGCGGTATTACTGGTGACGATCGCCTGGACCAATTCGTTCAACTCTAGGGTATCCAACAGGGCGATCGCCAACTGAGTCCCAATCCCACTCACGGCAATTAATTGCCGAAATAATTCCCGTTCCGCATGAGACGCAAACCCATAGAGCACCATCTGGTCCTCGCGAACCTGGAGATGGGTAAACATCTGCAAAGTTTCTCCGACTGCCGGTAACTGGCGAATCGTCCGAGGACTAATTTGCAAGTCATACCCCACCCCATTCACCTCTAAAGTTAGGAAAACCCGATTGCCCGTATTTTTTTGAACCCCTGCCACAGTGCCTTTGAGATAGCCGATCATGCCATTAGGTATCCTTGTGATGCGGTTGCGGTCTGATTCCAGGGTCTCGGTTGAGGGTGGAGGGGTTCAAGGGCGATCGCTCCTCTACCCTCAACCCTTGAGTTTACAAGAACTGAAAATGTTTTAAGCCTTCTAATATACCACCAGCACAGGATGCTTGGGCAAAATAAAGACTATCCTGGCGATGTTCTTCATACCAGGTTCGCAACTCGGGTTGGGCATTTCCAACGATGATCCCCCGTTCTTCCCCTACTTCAAACAGGGCGATATCATTCCCCGAGTCCCCACAGGCAACGGTTTGTTCTGGTTCCATGCCGTAGCGGTTGCGGATAAATTGCATGGCTAACCCTTTATTTCCCCTGATGGGTAAAATATCCAGGTCTTTGCCGCCACTGTAAATCAAACGCACCTCTAATGAGCGGTCTTTTAAGGCAGATTCTAACCGGGGGAGTAAATCAGGGGCGACATCCTCGGAAAGGAAATAACTGACTTTAAAAGGGCGCTGTTCCGAGTCTGGTTGGGACACTAAGTCAGAAAAATGACCGGCAGTTGCCAGAATGCGATCGCGGTCCCACCCGTCCGAGAGAATATCCGCCCATTCGGAGTCATACGCTTCCATGCCATTGGTATAGATTTCGGTGCCAACGGAGGTAACTAAGGCATCCGGTTGGATGAGTTGCTTTTCTTGTTGGAGTTCCTGGTACAGTGCAGGCGATCGCCCGGTGGAATAGACAATTTTCGTTCCATAGGTTTGGCGATGCTGACTGAGTGCTTCCTGAAGGATTGCCAAGGCTGCATCGTCACCGACATAAGTATGATCTAAATCGGTTATGAATAAAAACTGACTCATGTTTTCCTCTGGTTTATGGTATTTAGTGGTTTATTGTTTCGTGGCGATCGCACCTTGTCAAAGTCCAGGGGGTAGAATTTGGGTGTTCATTCAACGAAAAACTGAGAGTTTCCGATTCCCAGAAGCCTGATTCCCGTCAAATGGAGACAACCCTCGGGGCGATCGCGCGTTTATTTAAGGGTCTTCGGTGGATGGGTTAGACAGCCTGTTACTATGGCTTAAAGATTCTTCTAGACTGGGCGAACCTCTATGATACTGACTCCCCCACCCGAAGCGTTCAAATCTGCGCTCAACACCCCCCGCAAACTCGGGTTGTTGATTCTGCTCTTTTTCTGTTCCCTCTGTCTGATCTTCTTGTCACCTGGGTTGAGTGTCATGGTATTTCCCCCCCAACTTTTAACGGATCCGTTTCTGCAAGTTCCCACCGCCAATTCTGTTCGGGTCCTGTGGTTTACGGAGTTTGCTGGGATTGAGCATCGGGTCGAATATGGGGAAAAGGGGGAGAACCTGGTGGGGGCGACTACGATGAAACTGAGTCGGACTCAGGAGGACGGGCGATCGCACCTCGGGAGTCAAACCGAAGACGGATCAGTGTATCCGAATCCGACAGTCCGAGAGATTTGGCGGCATGAAGCGGAGATTACCGGATTAACCCCAGGAGTGCGAGTCCCCTATTCGGTGACGAGTGTGCGGGAGGATCAGGTAGAAATTAAGAGCGATCGCTTCACCCTGGCAGCCAACCCCGAACCGGGTAGCGATTTGAAAATTTTGCTCACTTCCGATTATCAGTTAAAGCCGATGACTGCGGCTAATTTACAGAAAGTTGTGGAAACAGTTGGGCGAGTTGATGCGGTGTTTCATGCCGGTGATTTAATCAATGTTGCCGATCGCGCTTCGGAATGGTTTGATGACAATCGGGGAAATGCCTTCTTTCCCGTCCTACAAGGTCGCGCTCAGTATAACTTTAAATCAGAGTCCGGAACTCATCTTTATACCGGGGGTCAAATTATTCAACACGCGCCCCTATTTCCTACGGTCGGCAATCATGAAGTGATGGGGCGGTTTTCTCCAGAAAAAGACTTAGATGACCAGTTTATCGATGCCTTTCCCCGGGAGGTAGCCCGTCGCCTTTACGAGGAAAAGGTTAAAGAAATCAATCCCGAAGAGTCTCCGGTATTGCGCGATCGCTGGTTGATTGACAACTCCTTTAATACCACAACCTTTAATGAAATCTTTAACCTCCCCAATCCTGAAGGCAAAAATTATTACGCCGTCACCTTCGGCGATGTGCGATTAGTTGTTTTATATATCACGAATATCTGGCGCTATCCCAGTCTCGATCCTACAACCAAAGGTCGATATCGAGAACGGGCAGAAGATTTAACTCAACCGGAAAAATGGGGATACGGACAACATATTTTTGAACCCATTACTCCAGGAAGTCGGCAATATCAATGGCTGGAACAAGAGTTAGCCAGTCCAGAGTTTACAGAAGCTAAATATAAAATTGTCATGTTTCATCATCCCCCCCATTCCCTCGGGGGAAATGTCGTTCCGGCTTATACGGACCCAGTGAAACGGTTAGAATCTGATGAAATTGGGCGGATCACCGTGCGCTATGAATATCCCAAAGACCAAGATTATATTATTCGGGATGTTGTACCCTTATTGGAATCTGCCGGAGTCCAGTTGGTATTTTACGGACATTCTCACTTATGGAATCGCTTCGTCAGTCCCAGTGGAATGCACTTTTTGGAATCCTCTAATGTGGGGAACAGTTATGGGGCGCATGACGAGAATAATCCCCGCGAAGTGCCGGAAAATTATCAAGAAACCTATACAGCGATCGGCAATCCCAATGGCTTGGATCCGGTGATTCCCACCCTTTCTCCCCTTTTGGATGACCAGGGTCAACCGTTACCCTATCTTGCCAGTAATGATATCTCGGCGTTTAGTATTTTCGAGACCCGTACAGGGATGGTCAGCAGCTACCGTTTTGATGTCAAAAATCCGAATGCGCCGGTGGTTAAATTTGATGAATTTAAGTTGAAATAATCTGGACAAAATCTCGATTGATTCCAAGTGTTTGACAGTTCTGAGACACCTCACAAAAAGCAGTGTTGAAAGGCAGATTTTATGAGTTTAAGTTTGCGAATTACCGCGAGAGTCCAGGGAATCCCATGCCGGAAAATTCAATCTGGACTCGTCCATCTTTTTCGGTGGCTTGGATGCCACCGCCATTATCAATTAAATAGCGCGATCGCATTCCCCCCTCGGGTAAGGCATAGTCACATTTGGGTTCTCCAAGTTTGGTTTCTAATTCCATCAACGAGTTGAATTTTAACCCTTGGTTTATCTCTTTTTTTAGTTGATGAACTACAGTAGCCGAGAGTTCAGATGGGCCTAATCGAATCGAACCTTCTGGACATTCGGATAAGCGATGATCTAGGACAAGCATGGGTCTATCAGCCCGTTCTCGAATCGGTCCGGTGGCCCCACAAGGTCGGTGGTGCAAGAATTGTGGTTGGGATAAACCCCAAATTTTGGTCGCTTTGGAGACTCCCCGACCAAAGCAAAAGGTGCGATTACATTCGGGTGGTTTAGTGAAATGTTTCTGAACGAGCATGATTAATAATAATGCAGCTAATCCCGTGTAAAAATAAGCTCTAAATGCGCCCATAAATTATCCTGAGTTGTCTAAAAAGATTAGCATAAAAAGGGTTTTATGTCATAAAATGATAGGACTCAAACGTAAGGACACGGCACTGCCGTGTCCTTACAGGTTAAACATCTCCATCAAGCTTGGAGAAAATTGGGATTAATCGTAGGGTGTTGAACTCATAGGCGTCAACCCCGCCAATTCAATTACACGAAACTGAAGTAATCCGACTGCAAATTCAGGTCAGAAACATCCTGAACGATCGCAACTAAATCTTCGCGATCGCCTTCTTTGCGGTAAATCGCAGTTCCCGCAAACATTTCCTCTGGGGAAGCAGCAAGGTAATAATTAGCAGCCGAACCGTGTAACTGGATCGTATCTTCCCCGATCGCAAAATCGGCGATCGCTGCAAAATCGTTCAGTCCCGTCTCGGCATCCACTCCGCTATCGTAGTAGGTGCGGTTGGCATCGCCGAGAACGAAGGTATCGCGACCCCGATCTCCAATGAGGCGATCAATTTCACCCACTCCCGGATTGGCAGCATTGACATTCACTCCCGTGAGAATATCGTGACCCGCATCGCCAAACAGGATGTCATCTCCTTCCATCCCTGCGATCGCATTCGATCCCCGCGTCCCCAGAATCATATCCGGAGTTGCAGAACCCATCATCTCGCCACCGAGGCGACCTTCAGTCATGCCGTACATCATATAATGTTCGTACCCGCTGCCGAAGATGCCATTTTTCACCGCGTCATCCACATCCGCGTGGTTGGCGAGGTAGTAGCTTTCGCTATAGGCCATACTCGGAGCGCGACCCTCCACCATCCCGGAATTGAGAAAGTGTTCCATCGCACTGCTCAACGTCCCATTTTCCACCGCTGCGGCAACATCGGCGTTTTGCGTCAGATAGTATTGCGAGTCAAAGGTTTGTGAGAGAACGTCGTAGGTCGAGAGCGTATTGCCACCGGACGCCAACTCGACACCCACCAAATGTTCCAGTCCGTTCGCATAACTGCCTTGACCCACCGCTGTAGCAGCATCGGGGTTTTTCCACAGATAGAACATCTCCAAATCTTTGAAGGCATCGCTGGGGAAACGACCTTCGGCAAAACCGAACTTGATAAAATGTTCAAACCCACTGCGGAACGTGCCGTTGGTTACGGCCTCTGCCACATCGGTGTTTTGTGAGAGGTATTCAGCGCCAAATAGCTCGCTGGGTGCGCGACCTTCAGCGAAACCAAATGCGCCGAAGTGTTCTGCTGCACTGCGGAATGTGCCGTTTTCCACCGCAGCAGCCACATCGGTATTTTGTGCCAGATAGTATTCGGCATCGAAGAACCGGATGAACTGATTCAGGTTGAAATTGAGATCGTTTTGCGCCAGAGTGTTGTTGTCTCCACTGTTAAGCGGCTCGCTGCTGGAAGGCAACCCCTGGGGAAGCAACGGTCCGAGTTCGGAGTTAGTGAAGTCAGTGGGGATAACACCTTCAATGGTAGGAGCCTCAAACACTGGACGCACGGTGGGATTGTTGGCGAAGGCATTCGCCATCTTCTCTTGGATCGCTTCCCGGGTATTTTGCGCGAGGAACTGTTCCACGCTAACAGTTCCGGCGGCAAGTTCTGGCAAACTCGTGGCAATTTCACCCACTGATACAGATTGCAAGCGAGCGATGTCGGTGGCTGCATCGGTCAAGGATTTTCCACTGCTGGTAATTTCCTCAACCAGTTGATTGCCTAACGCCATGATTTGCGACGCTGCCGAGGCAACAGTGGCAACCTGGGAGGAGTTGAGGGTGGGTTCTGCCTCCGCAACGAATCCGATCGCCGAGTTGACAATGGCTTCGATTTCCGATGGTTGGGTTAAGTCTACGGAAGTGCCGCTACTGAGGCGATTTGCGATCGCTTTTATTGCTGCATTGCCAAGCTGGGTCAGGGAAAGCTTGCTCACTCCCTCGATTAACTTCGCCGTCTGCACGATCGTGTTTTGCACCTGAATCATCGAGGCAAACACCGTCAAACCATTGGGATCCCCATTCGTCATCGCCTCTAAGGGATCGTAGTTCTGCAGATCTACTCCAGCAGGCAGTCCCAACGCCGCTTCCACCTTCGCTTGCGCCTGTGCGGGATCGATTCCTTGTTCGACTAACTGCGCGATTAGAGTGGTTAGCGGTGTGACCACAGTGGCATCAAAGGTAGAAGCTAGAGGCGTCACCAGTGGTAAATAGGTAGAGACATCAATACCGTTTTCGATGACGATCTTACCTTCACTGACATCGATTTCGCCATTGCCATTGGTGTCGAATTTTTCCAACTCGACCATCAAATCGAACGTACCATCGGGATTGGTAATCCCAAACGGTTCGGCTTCTACATCCCACACCCCGTTAAAGTTGGCATCGAAGAAGACAGTGCTACCACTAATGTAGCCGTCAATGGCGCGACTGCGACGAGTCGGACCCGAACCCAAGCGAAACTCGGCTAGAGTATAGGTACCCAGACGTTGTTTCCAAGCATTTTCCCATCCGGACCACAACGTCCAGTAATCGATTCCGGCATCTAGGAAGGCATCTACCTTGCCATTCACCTCAAACATCGACAGGGGGTTACGGATCCGGGAGATAATTTCCGAACCTCGGATTTTGCCATCGCTGGTTCCGTTTTCTTCGCCAACGTCAATCAGATCGAGTTTTGCCGTGCCCTGAACGCCGCCAGTTAGATATCCTTTGACAATTGCAAAATTTGCACTAGCGCCAGCGTATAGACTCGCATTGAGTTTGAGTTCGTTCACATCTGGCCCTGTGCCATCTGCGTTTTGAAGATCGCTGACGTAGAAACCATCGAATACTTTGTAGGAATCTCCCAGATCAAACCTGGAATTTTTCCACTGATTTAGGCCGTAAGTATCAAAGCCAAAGCCCAGATTTGACTGTGCATTAAAGTTGCCTCCAACATAACCGTTAATTCCGATTCCCAGGATGCTGTATAGCGGAAAGTCCCGATGAAATCCGAAGTCTATGTCTAGCTTCGGCATTTGGTAGGCAAATAAGGTGGCATCCGGTTTGCCCAACAGCAGGTCGATCGCCGTTCCCGGATCGCTCAAAATCGGGAAACTCAGCCCCTCGATGTTTTGCAACGCCGAGAGAAACTGGGAAATTTTGCCCCCACCCGCTTTCGATTGAGCTTGTTGGGTTGGCGAACTCGCTTGTTGGGTTGTAGTCGTGTCGGCTTGTGTCAGATCCGCATTTGGGTTGCTGGCATCGAAATTGACTTCGTAACTCCCCAAGTCGATTTTAATCGTGCCTTCCTGTGCGGATAGTTCTTGAACCAACGCGCTAACTTGGCCGATCTTATCCAGTGCATCCAAGAAGCGAGTATCCACCTGCTTCCGAGCAAGGGTTGCACCTGCTTCTACCAAAGTCACTTTGCCATCGCGATTTTGGTCGAACATATTCCGTAAGGCATCGATTCGCGATAGCACAGTCACATCCTTATTCAGGGTGCTAATCACTGGCCGAGCGGGATCCACTACCTTATTCACATTCGTGAGAATCGGTTTGGCAAAGTCAGTGACAAATGTCCCCAAATCAAGCTGCATATTGTTGAAAGCCAGAGTGGGTTTTTGCGGCCCACTCCATTGGCCATCTTCGTACTTCAAGACCGGGAATTCGGCTTTTAAATCGAAGTTAAACGAAGGAATCGTCGAACTTCCTTCAATGCTGGTTACGGCTTTCAGACCCAGGTTGGCTTTCGTATCTAAACTGACGGCAAATAAATCGCTGAGATTGTAGCTGCCTTTGAGTTCGGAGAAAGTCAGTCGTTCGCCATCATCACCGGACTGGTTCAAAGGTTCGACATCTTGAAGCTTGACTTTGAACTCTGCACCAATGTTAGTGGGATCGTCGGCATTGTTCTCTAGGTCAAGTTGCAAAAATCCCGCCGTCCCGGTGGCTTTGAAATCATCGCTTAAACCCAGACCGAGATTGAAAACGAGTTCGGTGTTTTCGGTATCTAGATAGAAGCCGTAGTCCTTGTGATACCCAAATCCCAGAGAGAGTTGATACTCGAATGCACTATCGGCAGACCCTTGCGCTTGTATCCCCAATGCAGGCAAGCCGATACTGCCGTTGAGCGGGATTGTTGCTAGGTCAATCGAGTTTTTCCCGGTAATCTTAAATTTGCCTTCCTTGGCAGTGATTTCGGGATCGATTTCGACTTCGGAGAAGACGAAGGATAGCTTTTCTTGGAGTGTTTTGGCGAGATCGTCGGCACCCCCATCGAGGGCGTCGTTAATGGCACCGAGTACGTCGGTGCGGAGTTTGTCAGCGAAATCGGAGGTGAGAATGTCTTGGAGAGATTTGTTAACAACGGGTAGTCTGAGTTGGGAGAGTTGCGCGTCGAGCAAGTTCTCGATCAAATCGAATCCGGTTGCGAGTCCCTCCTTCGTTTTGGTCAGATCCGGATCGCGGATGTAGGCGTTAATGTTGGGCAGAGTGATGCCGTTGTACTTCGCATCGGTGCTACTGACGGTATGAGCGATCGCGCTGGTGCGATCGCCTTGCAATTCATTATCGGCAACGGCACTGACCGAGACCGTCTGAGGAACGTTCCAGTTGCTTGCACTAAAGGTTAACGCGCCAATCGGTTTCAGGTTGTCATCCGTGCTAAAGTCAATCCGCACGTCGGCAGTGGGTTGGCTGGATAGCACGACTGTATAAGTATCCGGACTGCCGCCTTCGCTCACTTCGGTTCCCGAGCCCGACTCCACAATTCGCATCCCGGCGGTATCATTATCGATAACGTAGGCGATCGCCGTGCCGGATGAACCGATGTTATGATTGGAGCCAGGATTCAACGAAACTTCTATACTTTCGTCGTCTTCATCGACGAAATCATCCACTGGCACGAGATTGATATTGGCGCTAGTTGCTCCTGCGGGGATGAAGGCGCTGCCAGATAAATTGTTGTAGTCGGTGCCGCTGGTGGCGTTGCCTCGAAAGCTATAGCTGACGCGGATGCCTTCTGCTGGCGCGGGGTCGCTTAATGTAAGCATAAAGTTGCCCGTAGTCGCGCTCTGTTCCTGGGGATTGCTTCCAGGAGCGATTCCCAGATTGGGCCAGTCATTATCGGCAATATTTGCCGTCACTGGGGACAAGCTGATGCCGTTGTAGTTGGCGTCGCTGCTGCTGATGCTGTGCGAAATTGTCCCACTGTGAGGGTACTCCACCGCCGTATCGTCGATCGCCCCCACTGTGACGGTTTGCGCGACGTTCCAGTTGTTTGGCGTGAAGGTGAGGCTTGTTGCCCCCACTACCCGGGTTTGACTGTCAGGGTTAACGGTGATACTGACGTCCTGGGTGGGTTGACTCAACAGGACAATCTCGTAAGTATCGGTGGTGCCGCTTTCCGCAACATTGGTGCTGTTGTTCGACTGGGTAAGCTTTGCGCCTGCGGTGTCGTTGTCTACCAGGGAAATCGTTGCCTCACTCGTCGTCCCCAAGTTGTAACCCGTTCCCGTCGCAACGGTGAGTTTCACCGTTTCATCCGGTTCGTCAATGGCATCGTCGAGAGGAGTAACGTTAATATTAGCAGTCGTTGCCCCTGCGGGAATGAAAACACTGCCGGATAAGGCGGTGTAGTCGGTGCCTGAAGTGGCGGTTCCGGCTACAGAGTAGTTGACTGTCATGCCTCCCGTCGGTGCCGCATCGCTTAAAGTGAGAGTCCACTGACCGCTGCTGGTATTAGCTTCGCTGGCATTGTTACCCGCTGCTACATTCACTTTGGGTAAATCGTTGTCCGTCACATTAGCCGTTATATTACTCACCGCCATCCCGTTGTAGTTGGCATCGGTGGAGGTGACGCTGTGGGAAATGGTGCTGGTGTGGGCGTATTCCACTGCCGTATCGTCGGCAGCAGTCACGGTGACGGTTTGGGGGGTATTCCAGTTGGTGCTGGTAAAGGTGCGCGTCACTGCCGTTCCCGCACCATTCCCCAAATCGGTTTGGGCGTCGGGGGTGATGGTGATATTGACGTTGGCGGTGGGGGCGCTGGTTAAGACGAATTGGTAAGTATCGGTTGTCCCCCCTTCGGTGACAGCAGTGCTGCCACTGCTTTGGGTGACTAAGATATTCGGCGTGTCGTTGTCAATATTGGTGACGCTGACATCATTCGGGTTGATGCTGCTGTAGATGCTGTCCGTGCTGGTGACGGTAGTTTGAATCGTGTAGGTGATATTGCCATCGGCAACGGCATCATCTACCCCAGTGACGGTCACGGTTTGGGGGACGTTCCAGTTGCTGGGGGTAAAGGTGAGGGAGGGCACGGAGACGATACCTTCCCCGGTGTTGCCACTAACTAAGTTGACGGTGACGTCGGCGGTGGGTTGGGTGTCGAGTACCACGTCAAACGACGCGCTATCCCCCGCTTCGCTAGTGTTGCCGTTCATGGCAGAAACTGTGACTCCAGCCGTATCGTTGTCGGTGACGGTGACGCTGGCAGTATTGTTGGTGGCGTTGACGTTATAGTGGGTGCCCGCATTTAGGGTGACTTCTACGGTTTCACCCGGATCGGCGATCGCGTCATCTGTCGGCACTACTTGGATACTGGCGCTAGTCTCACCTTCTGCAATAAAGAGGCTACCGGATAAGGTGGTATAGTCGCTGGCGCTGGTAGCGGTTCCGGCAACGGTGTAGTTGAGAGTTATGCCTCCGAGTGGGGCAGGATCGCTGAGGGTAATCTGGAAGTGACCGGGGGTGGCACTGGTTTCGTCGGGATTTGTTCCTGGGGCGATGCTGACGGTGGGCCAGTCGTTGTCGGTGAGACTGACGGTGACATCGGTCACGGTCAAACCATTATAGTTGGCATCGGTAGAGGTGACGCTGTGGGCGATCGTGCTGGTGTGGTCATACTCTACCGCTGTATCATCGATCGCAGCGACGGTGACGGTTTGCGCTACGTTCCAGTTGCTGCTATCAAAGGTGAGGGTGACGGGGGTTCCCGCACCGCTACCGAGGTCAGTTTGGGCGTTGGGAGTGACGTTGATGTTGACGCTGGCGGTGGGTTCAGTGGCGAGTTTGATGGAGTAGGTATCGGTTGCACCATCTTCTGAGGCGGCAGTGTTGCTGCCGGTTTCGGCGATAATGACCCCCGCCGTGTCGTTGTCGGCGATCGTGAGGCTGGCAGAATTATTTGCGGCACTGGTGGCGTAACCCGTTCCTGGACTCAGAGTGAGTTGAACGGTTTCATTCTCATCGTCGATCTCATCGTCAATGGGAACCAAATTAATAGTAGTGGTGGTACTTCCCTCCGGAATAAAGGCGCTACCGGACAAGGCATCGTAGTCCGTAGCATTGGTTGCCGTCCCCCCTACGCTGTAGTTAACCGTAATTCCCCCTGTAGGTGCGGGTTCGCTTCGGGTGAGGTTAAACGTGCTGGTTGTCGGTCCGATTTCGCTTGGGGCAGTACCCGGGGTTATGCTGACCACAGGCGAGAGTTTAGACACCCATGCGTCATACCAACCCACATTACTGCCGTCCAACGTACCGCGTGTATCTCCAGCAACGTAGGGGTTGCCCGCGCTATCTACCGTAATATCAAAGGAGTTATCAACATGGTCACTGCCGAACTGCTTAATCCACTGCTGAGTGCCACTGCTGTCGTACTTCGCAACCCAGGCATCTCCTAACCCGGCATTGGTTCCGTCCAAGTTGCCATCGGTATATCCGGTAACGTAAAGGTTGCCCGCGCTATCTACGGCAATCCCATCAGATCTGTCGCTACCCGAAGATCCGAACTGCTTGATCCACTGCTGGTTGCCATTGCTGTCATACTTCGCAATCCAGATGTCCTGCCCTCCGGCATGGGTGCCGCCCAAGTTGCCATCGGTATATCCAGTAACGTAAAGGTTGCCCGCGCTATCTGAGGTAATACCGTTAGATCCATCGTAACCGCTGCTGCCGAACTGCCGAACCCACTGCTGGTTGCCATTGCTGTCGTATTTGGCAATCCAAGCATCAGTTGCCCCGGCATGGGTGCCGCCTAAGTTGCCATCGGTATCTCCGGTAACGTAAAGGTTGCCCGCGCTATCTGAGGTAATACCGTTGGCTCCATCGTAACCGCTGCTGCCGAACTGCCGAACCCACTGCTGATAGCCGGAAGTGTTGTAAGATCCAATCCAAGCATCAGTGGCTCCGGCATTAGTGCCATCCCAGTCGCCATCGGTAGATCCGGTCAGGTAAAGGTTGCCTCCACTCCCGATGGTAATGCCTTTGGCGTTCTCATAATTGGGAGTACCCCACATCTCGACCCACTGCACATTGCCACTGTTATTATACTTGGCAATATAAGCATCCTCACCCCCCTGATATGTCCCGGCATTGCCGTAGAGTAATTGACCCGAAGCTCCTCCGGTAAGGTACACGTTGCCCGCGCTATCTACGGTAATGCCGTTGGATACATCAGAACCGCTGCTGCCGAACTGCTTGACCCACTGTTGAGTCCCATTACTGTTGTATTTGGCAACCCACGAATCTCTGCCCCCGGCATTGGTGCCGCCCAAGCTGCCCTCGGTATATCCGCTAAGGTAGATGTTGCCTGCGCTATCTACGGCAATATCAGAAGCGCGATCGTTACTTGAAGAGCCAAACTGTTCGATCCACTCCGGTGCGCGTGTCAGAACGGCTGCGTATCCCCGCATTACCTCCGGCGCAAACGCCAAGGCGGTTTTAATTTCCCCGGTGTGGACTTCGAGTTCCCAGTCGCCGCCAAGTGCAGTGCTGCCGGTACGGTTGGCGGAGGCAGCGATATTGGCTCCTGTCAGTTCGTGGAGGCGGTGGAGGAAGGGTGAGCCACAGATTGCACTGATGTTCACGGATGAGGAGGTGGCTCCTGTAGAGAGGCGATTCATCGCGTCTTCTGTTGAGCAGGCGGCGACGTTACAGCCATAAATCAAGATATCGGCGTCGGGGGTGAGGGCGTTGCGCCACTGGTGCAGTAGGGGACTGTAGGTATCCAGGGTGTCAGTGGCGAGGCGGGTGGAACCCAGAAATAAGCAACCCGGTTGCCCATGAGACAAGATATGCAATGCGTCAATGTTGCTACGAGTGGCAAGCAGTTCGGTAATTTGGGCGACTCCATCTTGATGGGGGTGGAGTACCACGATCTCAGTGCCTGGAAGCACTCCTGCTGCTAAACTTTCCCAGTTTTCTACCGCCGCGTCGAGAACAACAATGCTGGGATTTTGCGAGGTGGTGGCGGAGGTGTCTACCACAATCTGAGTCATTTCGAGTGCGTTCATCAAGGGGAGTGTCCTTTTGGGTCAATAGGGGATGTTGGTAGATGCAACCCGAGGCAATATCGAGGCGAGTGGGAATCGCTTCTGCTATTCAGTCAACTGAGGCCGATCGCGAGGTGTGGACTGAATCGAGAGAAACTCTATGAGTCAAAACAGGATTTTTCCGAGCTGATATGCCTGGAAATTCAAGGGGAAAATCGGCTTAAAAATTTACAGCAAATTCATGCGGTTTTGCCGATTTCTGTAAGGGATTGCAGGAATAAGCACTGAAAGAGTTTTTTGTCAACTCCTAATAGATGTGTTTTTTTTGAATGCACCTCTAATGTAACTCTCAGCAGCCCAACCTAACCATCGGGCAATTGTAAATATTTGATAAAGCCGATTTTTCCCCCTAGTGGATTTTAGTCAGGGGTTCAGGAAGTAATAAGGCTTTTTGGGTTTTATACAGGCAAGGGTGTTCTTGTCAAGTGATAATCCACGGGAAAATCGGTGAAGTTTTGAATGTAAAGAGGTCAATATTTCCGTATTATTACGGTGAAGGGTAGCTGATGACTTCACAAATTTTTACGGATGACAGAGTGCTTCATGTAGAGACGCCATAAATGGGCGTCTTCCGGTGAGGGGGCGCGATCGCATTGTTTAGAAGCACAGGAAGCGGTAAGTGTTCTTACTTACTCAGAAGAGGGATAACCCGGAGTGGAGCCGATCGCTGTTAAGATACACAGACGCTACATCATTCATATAATTGAGAAAGGAGTGGGACAGCGATCGCAGCCGAGTATAATTTGAGGATCTCGCTCCGCAAGTCCTCACGGAGTTGAGGGATTGTCCGAAAAATTGTGAAGGTAAATAGCTATTAACAGAATATCAATATATCAATATTAATACATATTTAGAACCCACCCTGTTCTTTACAGAATAGCTGAATTTCTATCACTTTTATTAAAACTATAATGCCCTATTTAGATAACCCATATAACTAGGAATTCTGCATTTTCCAAATTTTAATGGTTTTATCACTACTGCCGCTCACGAGCATTTTACCATCAGCAGTCATCCCTACGGCATTGACACTATCGGAATGTCCCGTTAGGGTTTGAATGGGCTGCCTACTTCTGAGGTCCCAGAGTTTCAGGGTATGGTCTGAACTGGCAGAAACCAGCATTTTTCCGCCGGGACTGATGGCAAGACTATTGATGCGATCGCCATGTCCGGTTAAGGTGCAAATCTCGGTGGCTGTTTTGATATCCCAAAGTTTAATGGTCTTATCTAAACTGCCACTGGCTAAGATTAAATTATCAGGGAATATCCCCACAGCAGTCACGCCGTCCGAATGTCCCAATAATGGGGGAAATTCTTCTGATGTTTCTATATTCCAGAGTTTAATGGTTTTATCTAAACTGCCACTGGCTAAAATGCGATTATTCGGACTAATTGCCAAGGAGGTTACTGCCGCTAAATGTCCGGTTAAGGTGACCAATTCTTGTCCGGTGATGCCATTCCAGAGGCGAATGGTTTGGTCAAGACTGCCACTGGCAATCAGGGTTCCATCGGGACTGAAGATGACGGCATTCACCCATTGTTGATGTCCGGTTTTGGTGAATAAAGGTTGTCCGGTTTGGGCTTTCCAGAGTTTGACGGTTTTATCATTACTGCAACTGGCTAAAGTCCAGCCATTGTAACTGAGGGCGACGGAATTTACGGGGTAAGAATGGCCGGTGAGGGTGAGAAGTTCTGCGCCGGTTTTGAGGTTCCAGAGTTTAATGGTTTTATCCCAACTGCCACTGGCGAGGAGTTGACTCTCGGCATCTAAGGCGATCGCACTGACGGGGCGAAAATGGCCGGTTAGGGTAGCTTGACATTCCATGCCGGGAGTTTTTAACACTTCCACCGGGGAGACGGGTGTGGCGGCAAAATCTGGGGACTCGGGAGAAGCATGAGGATTAAAGGAAGAGGAAACCTGGGTCAAATGAGACTGAAGAACTCGGGTTTCTTGTTCTAGTTGCTTAATTAGATGGCTGGCACTTCTGAGTTCGTCCTGCTGCGATCGCAGGGTAGCCCAGAGGCGTTTGGCCCAAGCTACTTTGGCCCGTTCTTTCGATAAAATAATCGGTCGAATATCCGGAGTAACCGATGCGGGATAGGGGGTCAAATCCCAGCCACATTGGGCACAGCGATCGCATTCTCCTTTCGTAAATTCTGCTTGACAAATCGGACAGTTAGACATAAGGGTTTAGATAGACGGGCAACAGAACTGATGGAGTCCGAACTAACCCCGGATGGCATGGGGGTTAATGGTCACCAATTCCCCAAATTTTAATCTTACCCCCATCAAACCCCGTGACAATTTTATCTCCGTTGGGACCAATGGCGCTGCATAACATATACCCCTCATTGCCGTGAGTCGTTTTCAACGGAGGAATGGTATGAATGGGTCTAGCTTGCTCTAAATCCCAGATTTTAATCGTCCCATCATCGGAACTGCTGGCCATCATATTATTCTGAGAAATAGAAACAGAAGTCACCCCACTGGAATGATCCGCCAGGGTGTACAAAAGTTTGCCAGTTCCAACATTCCACAGGCGCAAGGTCGTATCATTACTCCCACTGGCCAAGATATTACCATCGGGACTAATAGCAACGGAACAGACGGATCCGGTATGTTCCGTGAGGGTATGGAGTAATTCTCCGGTGAGTAAGTTTCTAATTTTAATCATATTATCATTTCCCCCACTAATTAGGGTATTTCCTTGGGGATTAATGGAGATAGACCTCACGGTACTCGTATGTCCATAAAATGTCCCAATTAATTCCTGGGTATCCAAATTCCATAAGGCAATAGTTTTATCTGCACCGCCACTCACTAGCATATTTCCTTTAGGGTGAAATGCCAAGGCATTTACCCATCCTGTATGTCCTCGCAGGGTGAAGCGGAGTTTGCCAGTTTTGAGTTCCCAAAGTTTGATGGTATTGTCTCCACTGCCACTGGCGAAGAGTTCGCCATTGGGGGAAATGGCTAGGGCGATCGCAGAACCCGTGTGACCGATTCCGGTTTTAATCAGATTTCCGGTGTTGATTTCCCAAATTTTAACGGTTTTATCATTACTGCCACTGACCAAAAAATTTCCATTCGGGTCAAGTGCCACCGTTCGCACGGCTTTTTGATGTTCTACGACTTGTAGGCATCGGAAAAACCGATAGGGTTGATAATCTTCTATAGCCATTTTTGCTTTGGGTAAATGACTGCGTTTGAGCAACGCATAAGCCCATCGCTGGACGGCTTCCGATGGATCGGCCAAGGAGGAAATCAATAAATTAACCATTTCTGCTTCAAATTCAACCGCCCCATTAGCGCGACTTTTAGCTTCTATTTCAGCGTTTAATTCTTTAACTTTTTCTTGGAGACTGGCGGATTTTTTTTGTTCAGAAATCAATTTGTTTGTTAGATTCAATTGCTGGGATTGAGATTCAGTTAACTGGTCTTTTAATTCCTGAATTTTTAGAAAAGATTCTGCTTCTTTGGGGGGTTGCAATCGAGCTATTTCTTGATGCAGGTTGGCCAACAGTTCTTTTAAATCCTGGGGTTCTATCATAGGATGGCTGCTCGATTGAATGGGATGAAGGGATTGAGAATTTTGTGACCGATCGCCATTGCTTTGCTGTAACTGAGAGAACACTTCATCCAGTCGAGACTCTAACTCTTGGTCCCGAGCTAGGCGTTCTTGCCGCTCTTGGTTAATCTCCATTTCGAGGCGAGCGCGTTGTTGGCGGACTTCCTCACTCTCAAATAACAGGCGATCGACCTGTTCCTGGGCATTAATTCGTTCTTTCCCCGCCCGATCTAACCGTTCCCAAACTTTAGATAACTGTCCTTCAATGTCGGCTAATTTCCACTCTAACTGTTTAACGGCTGAGTCGCGTTCCTGAACCAGAGCCCAGACGTTTCGCGCCCAAAATAGTTTGGTCCCTTCACCGGGAGAATTCACTTCGGGCAACTCCCCCGGCATTAACGGGGGATCCAACGTTACATCCCACCCACAGGTTGGGCAGAGTGTCTGTTCTCCCTGCACATATTCCGTGCCACACACCGGACATTTAGACGCACCCAAGCTCACCCTATTCATACGTTCTACCCGCCAGAAATTCGATCACCCATATCAGCATCTACTGTTATGCTAATGGTTTCCCATACCTTTAGCCTAAGACCTCGGTATCGCCTTCAATCGATACAGGACTTACGGCTCACACAGATGTAAGATGGACATTGCCAAGCCAGGGCTACATTTATAGTTTTGAACCTGGACTGGCGTTAGTCCTAAGATAGGGCAGTGCCGAGGTTCCTCCTCAACCCCAGTTTTTCATCGCTGCAACTCATCTTGTAAAGCGGGTTTGAGGCGTTCGTACTCCAAGTAAATCGATCGCACTAGATCCAATGCCTCTGGGGGTAAGAGCGTTCCCGCTTCGGAACTCGTTCGTCCGAGCTTTTCTAGCTGTTTGCTCAATTGCGCCAAGGGTTTCGCGCCGAGGGTGGCACTGGTTGATTTTAAAGTGTGAGCCGAACGATGAAGGGTGGGAGCATCTTGTTGCTGCACAGAAGTTTCCAGGGTTTCTAACAGATTGGGTAAATCGTTTAGATAACTCTCAACCACTTCAATAAACGCTTCTGGCTCATCTTCCCCCACCATTTCTCGTAAGTTTTGCAACGCTTTGGCATCAATGGGAGGTTCAGGACTGGAGTCGGAGAATGAAGAATTAGACATGGGAGTTGGGGGAGATTGGGGAGATTGGGGAGATGGGAAAGAGACAGACTCCGGTGGTTCGGATACATCTGATGTCTGTGCCGGTGGTAAGGGTTCAGAATAGAGATGACATCCAGCTAGTGCTTGGGCGAGGGCTTCCATGCGAATGGGTTTGCTGATGTAATCATCCATTCCCGCTTGCAGACAGATTTCGCGATCGCCTTGCATAGCATTAGCCGTCATGGCAATAATCCAAGGGCGTCCCATCGGTGAAACATCCCGGCGTTCACTCCATTCTAAGCAGATGCGCCTTGTGGCTTCTAAACCATCCATTTCAGGCATTTGCACATCCATGAGGATGACATCGTAGCTTTGACGATTTAGGGAGGCGATCGCCTCCAATCCGTTACTGGCGACATCGGCACGATATCCCATCCGTTCTAAAATCCGCAACGCCACCTTTTGGTTCACCACATTATCTTCCGCTAACAGAATTTTCAGAGGGCGATCGCTCTTGAGAGGAGTAGACTGACGCGGCAAACCGGGAGCACGACGGCCCCTTGAATCCTTCCCATTCGATTGCCGAGAGAAAATCCCAATCAAGATATCAAACAGTTGGGATTGTTTGATGGGTTTACTCAAAAACGCCGCAAAATCGATTCCGGACGCTTCCCGAGAAGCGGGTTGCCAACCCAGAGAGGTCAACATTACCAAAGGTAAGCGATCGCCATCGGGGAGTTGACGAATCGCCCCTGCTAGGGCCAACCCATCCATGTCCGGCATCTGCATATCCAAAATAGCCAGGTCAAAACGGGTTTGTGAATTTTGCAACCCAGCCAATGCTTCCGGGCCCGAAGCGGCTGCTGTGGTTAGCATTCCCCAGGATTGAGCTTGGCGGGTGAGAATCAGACGATTGGTGGCATTATCATCCACAATCAGTAAATGCTTGCCTGTCAGTTGCGGCACTTCATCGTCTGGACTCACCGAGGCCAACTCCGAGGTAGCTGCGGCCTGAATGGTAAAATGGAACGTCGAACCGATGCCGATTTGACTTTCCACCCACATCGTACCGCCCATCAGTTCGCTCAGGCGCTTGGCGATCGCCAAACCCAAACCTGTACCCCCATATTTGCGGGTGGTGGAAGAATCCACCTGAGAAAACGACTTAAACAGGCGATCCATGCGATCGGGGGGAATTCCCACCCCGGTATCTTTCACCGAAAAGTGAATTTGATAAATCCCCCCCTGAGTTCCCGGTTCTATCCGTTTCCCCAACTGGGAATCCTGCACTAACGTCGCATTCACCGAGACAATCGTCTCCCCTTCCTGGGTAAATTTGACCGCATTACTGAGTAGATTCACCAAGATTTGACGCAAGCGGGTGACATCACCGATGATGCTTTCGGGGGTTTGGGGACCGAACAAATAGGCCAGTTCGAGTTGTTTTTCTGCGGCTTTAGAGGCTACCAAGTCCAGACATTCCTCAATACAGGTTCGCAGATTAAACGGATGTTCCTCCAAATCCATCTTCCCAGACTCAATTTTGGAGAAGTCGAGGATGTCGTTAATAATCGTCAGTAAGCCGTCGCCACTGGTGCGAATCGTTTCCACAAAGTCGCGCTGATCGGCATTCAAGGGCGTATCCAACAGCAACCCGGTCATGCCAATCACCGCATTCATTGGAGTGCGGATTTCGTGGCTCATGGTAGCGAGGAATTCACTCTTGGCTCGGTTAGCCGCTTCTGCGGCTTCCTGTGCTTGCAAAGCGGCTTGGCTTTTGAGGGCCACTTCCTGACGGGCGAGGGTTTCCTGTTCCAGGAGTCGGGCTTGAGCCAGGGCAATTCCCACTTGTTCAGCGACGGCTTCACACAACTCAATTTCCTCACGAGTCCAGCGTCGGAAGCGATCGCACTGATGCATCCCGATCACCCCATTAGGTACTCCCTGATAGGAGGTCCGCACCGCTAACATGGACTTGACTCCAATCTGCCGACACATCGCCTCCGCTCCTTTGAGCAGGGGTTCCTTATAAACATCCGGGGAGACCAGCACTGTATCGAAGGCTACCAGTTGTTCCGCATGAGGATTCCCCACTACAGGCACCTCAAAGTTCATCATGGATTGAACTCCAGGCTCTAAATACTCCGCAACTAAGGGCATTCTCGGTGGGTCCGTGGGGATGTAACTATGAATCAAACAGCGATTCACCCCAAATGCCTGACCAATTTGAGTGGCAGTGGTCTGAAAAATCTTTTGAGTATCTAAACTTTGGCGGATTTCCCGGCTAATTTGAGACAGGAGCAAACTGCGATGGAGTTGCTGTTGCAGGGCAATTTGAGCCTGATTCCGCTCGATCTCACCGCCAATCCACTGCGCCATCAGTTTCAACAAATTTTGATCCACTGATTTAAAGGGTTGAGTCCGACGCTGGAAAGAGGAAAAGCTCAGACAACCGTAAACTACCCCCGAGACAATCACTCGCACTCCCAGATAAGCTTCTAATCCCCGCATCTTATAGGCCGGATGCTCCCGCCACTCGGAGTCACTGGCGCAGGGGATGCAGACGGGCTCGGGTTCCCGGACGGCAACGGAGCAATAGGTGAGTTCTAATTTAAAGGCATCCCCTTGGGTCAAGGGAGTTAAACTATTAGCGGGTAATTGCAGGGCGATCGCCTCGATGGTAGAAGCACGCTCCATTCCGTCTCGACTCTCCCTCGGGCTGTCTAAACGGCCTACCATGCCAATATTCAAGCCAAACCGCAGACATCCCATCTCTAACATCCGTGAAAGCCTGGTGTCAAAGTCCAGGCTGCGATCGGCTGTTACGGAATAGAGCGCCCGAATCGCTGCCTCACTCTCTTTCAGGGAGGCAATTAATTGAGTCTTTTCCCACTCGGCCTGTTTGCGGAAGGTAATATCATTAAGGGTGCCACTAATCCCGGTCAACTCTCCGGCCTGATTGCGACTTCCTCGGGCAAAGACTTCAATCCAACGGTAGCCTCCATCTTTGGTGCGGTATCGCATCTCATCTTCACAGTTCTGCTGTTCTCCAGAAATGAGTGCTTCTAAATATTGGGAAAAGGGCTGGAGGTCGGGTTCATAAATGTAATTTAACCAGGACCTCCCAAGGGTCTGGTCAATCTCAAAGCCAGTAATTTCCTCCCAAGCGGGATTGAGAAAGGTGAAGGAACCCTGAGCATCGGTCTGGAAAATCACCTCTTTAATGTTATCCACCACGGAGCGATATTTTTCCTGGCTCTGGCGCAGGGCTTCTGCGGCTTCAAAGCGTTCTGTAATATCCTGAACCATGCCTAGGGCAAATTTAGGATTGCCATTGGCATCCCGAATGATGGAAACGGTGACATCAACCCAGATCCTCGATCCGTCCTTGCAAATATAACGCTTCTGGATTTCGTAGCTGGGGCGCTCTGCGGCTACCACAGCCTGAAAGAGGGGGAGTTCTTTCTGTAAATCTTCCACATCGGTGAAGTCAGAAAAGCTCATGGTAGAGAGTTCGGTTTCAGAGTATCCCAGCATCTTCTCAAAGGCGGGATTACAGTTGAGAATCCGTCCCTCATCCAAGGTCCCCAAGGCGATGCCAATGGCTGCCCCTTCAAAGACGATTCGGAGTTGAGCAGCGCTTTCGGCGAGGGCTTCTTCCGCTTCCTTGCGTTGGGTGATGTCATGGGCGACAGCGTAGAGTAATCCTTGTTCGCGAAAGGGGGTGGTGTTCCAGCGGACCCAACGATAGGAGCCATCTTTGCAGCGATAGCGGTTCTCAAAACCGAGGGTGTCCAGGTGCAAGTTACTCAGTTTCGCGGTTTCAGCTAGGGTGGCGGCGCGATCGTCCGGATGGACGAATTCGATAAAGGGTTGGGAAAACAGTTCTTCGTCGGTGTAACCGAGGATTTTTCCCCAGGCGGGATTGAGGCGTTTGAAATATCCATCGAATCCGGCGATACAGAGCATATCCAGGGAGAGGGTGAAGAACCGATCGCGTTCCTGTTCGGCGGTTTTGCGATCGGTGATATCCTGGGCTACCACCATCACGGAGTCGATTGGGCTGGTTTCGGTTCGCACGGGTACGGTGTGGGTGAGGTACCACCGGCCATTCCAGGGCATTTCCTGGATGACTGAGGTTGAGTTACCCTTGATCTGCTGAATACTCTGTTCTAAGAGGGTCCGGGCTTCTAATGAAAAGACCTCACTGAGGGTTTTGCCTTCTACGAATGCTTTAGAAAGACCTGCCGTCTCTAACCCTGACCCTTCTGCGAGTAAAAACCGTTGATTTCGGTCTAGGAGGAAGACTGCGCCCTGGGGAAAGTTCTGGCTGAGGGTGCGATAGAGTTCTTCACTTTGACGAAGGGCTTCTTGCGATCGCACCTGTTCGGTCCGGTCCGTCGCTACCCCAATCACCCCGCTCACGGTGCCGCTTTCATCCCAGATAGGGGTCAATTTATGTTCATAAATTAATCCGTTGCAATTGCCAATCCAGTTTTCTTCTTTCCCGTCCAACACCTGATGGATCTGCTGGAGGATACTCGGCTGCTCGGCGTAACAATCCAAAATGGATGTCCCGATTACCTTGTCCGAATTCAACCCTAAGGATGAGAGTTCTTTTCCTTCCAATAGGGTAATGATGCCATGACGATCGGTGGCGTAGAGGAGCACGGGGGACTGTTTAACGAGGGTTTTTAAGTGCGCTGTACTCTCTCGCAGTGCTGCTTCTATCCGTTGGCGTTGGTTGATTTCTCCCTGCAATTCCTGGTAGGCGGTTTGCCATTGTCTGGTTCTTTCGGCTACTCGCCCTTCTAGTTCTAAGTTGAGCGATCGCAGGGCGATTTCTTGCTGTTTGCGATCGGTAATATCCTCGATCATCAACAGGGTTAAGCTCGGTTTCCCCTCGAATGCTGTAATCTGGGAAACTATCATCTGAGCGGTCCGCATTTCTCCATCTTTCCTGCGGTAATTCTGTTCTTGTCCATCGGTACTCTTGAAAGATGTCTCTTGTCCCTGGGCGATTTCCTCCTGCGGTTGCATCAGTTGGGGCTCTGCGCTTAAGTCGCTCCAGGTGATGGCATTCAGTTCCGAAGCGCTATATCCGAGCATCTGTTGCAGCGCTAGATTGGGTTGGGTGATGTTGCCTTCGGGGGTCACCAGGGCAATTCCCAGGGGCGATCGCTCAATCACGGTTCTCAACAGCACTTCGTTTTCCCGCAATGCTGTTTCCACCTGTTGCCGTTCTGTAATTTCTGTTTGTAGTTGCTGGTTGGCTTGCTCTAACTGCTCTGGGGATGCCAATGCCAAGGCTTTGGGAATCAGGGGGACCAGTAAAAGCGCCGTGGCGAGGGAGACGGAGGCGGTGATCGCTTTGATTCCCCCGGATAGCCAATAGTCCGGATGCCACAGGGTCCAGATTTCCATTAAATGGCTGGTCCCACAGGAGATGATAAATGCCCCAAATAATACAAAAATCCAACTAAAGGGCAGGTCTTTACGATTGCGGATAAAATATAACAGGGTTAGGGGAATCGCAAAATAGGAAAGGGCAATCAGGGCGTCGGAACCAACATGAAGCCCCACTAGCCCGGGCTGCCACAAGTAACAATGCCCGTGAGGGATAAATGAGAGCAATCTCTCCCCCGACAAATTGGCGATCGCTGGGTTTGTGAACAATCCTAAAACTTGGTCCTGCATTTATCCCCCTTAAACATTGTCTCGCGCTCCATTTCTGTCTCTGGTTCCCTTGTCTTTGACTTTCTATTGATTGAACGGCTTTCCCTTGGGCTGACCTGTTTTTGTTGTTTAGAAGAGGGAGCAAAGGGGAAAATCCCGTGAGCGGTATTCTCCATGTTTTTGAGTTAAAATAGAAGAATGTCCGATAGAACCCTGATACAATGGTTCTCTAATTTTAGCCAAATTATAGAAGCTTTCAGCCAGCCCCGGGGGATTCTTTGTTAAAGCTTAAGATTGCCCAGGGTGCAGTTATCCGGGGGATTCCTCCCTTTGGGGGAAACGAACAGACTATTGTCGGTCCCTCTATCAAGCGGTGGCGATCGTCATCCCCTTGGGAAATGGTGTATCAGAATGGTACGTTAGAAGGGTGCGTTAGTCCCCCAAGGAAAAGGCTTTTCAGACTTTCCCTCGGGGGACTGACAGATCCTACACCCTTGTCGCGACCCTGACGTTGCATCCTGACCCTGAATCAGTCAATATTATCAAAACCCGTCATCCGAATCAGAACGATGCCTAACTCCTTAATGTATCAAGACCCCACTCATTTTGTCCTCCTCGAATCCAATCAACCGGAACAATTACTGACCGCTGAGGAATTGCTCTCCAAGCTCAAAGTGATTTTAGGCGATCGCCAGGATAATTTGCCTCGGGATTTACAAAAGTTTCCGACTATCGATGCCCAAGCTCAATATCTTTTGGAAACCAGTTGCGAATTTGATTTAGGTCCAGGAGAATATTTTCAATGGTATGTAGTTCGACTCGAAAAATAAATTAATTCAGCCTATCGCCAGGGATTTGATAAGATTTAAAACTTTTATATTTGACAGACAAAGACGGGGAAATTCCCCGCCTTTTTATTAAAACCCTCGGTTAAGTAAAAAGTATCAAGGGGTAGTAATTAGCGCCACATCAAGGCGATTGTTTCCAGTATCTTTGAATTCAACTGAGATACCTGGACCAAAAAATTTTTCGATTTTTTCTTGCTTTTGCTGCCAAATTTCCAAGGGGAATTGTGGGGAATCAAATTCTAAAATTAAAGCATAGCACCCCTCTACATTCTCTTCTCGAATCCCCACGAGAACGGGTCGGGCTTCATCGGAGGGATTTAGACCAAAGCGTTCCAGGGAATCATCCAGATGAGCATCTTGACCATAGCGATAGCGCCTGACATCTTTGCGAATTTGATTTTGGATTTGAGTGGCTTGTTTTTCTCGCAGTTCTAAGATATCCGGGGAGGTGGGGTGAGTGAAGGGGACCGGCTTGAGTTCTGCCGCTTTCAGGGCCAATCCACCGAGTAACAGGGGAATGCCATAAAAGAATCCGGCCAGATTTAAGGTAGCGTAGTCATTAAAGTAAGCATAAAAGCCAACTACGGTGATCAGACTGCCCAGGGATAAACCTAAGGTTCCCAATGAAAGTTTAGCTAACATGATAGTGAATGAATGAACGATCGCGCTTAAAGTGCAAAGTTCTATTGTCCCCTGTTGGCGATCGCACCACAACGATCTGGCCGGTTGTTTTCAGGCCGATGATGGTTACCCTTGTTAATCTTTGTTAAAATAGGTCAGGTTCAAGAATGCCAGACCCGTCGGATTCGGGGATAAAGAGGGAAAAACTGCGATCGCGTCGTCAAGAGAGGCGATCGGGGATCTCGGGCATCGGTATTGTCTTCAATCATTCAGACTAACAACTGGATTTCTGGCCCTGATGGGGTAAAAAGCGCGTGGGGGGTGGTCAAGAAACCCGGTTGGTCTTCCCCGTCTGCTACCACCGCCCTCGGCGGATCGATTCAGCTTGACAAATGGCTGATTTTATAATAGAGCAAGCTGCCGGATCTCAACCTGATCGGCATCAACAAAACTGTTTACAGTGATATTAGCAAAAACAAAGGGAAGGCAGAAATGGACGAACAAAAACTCAGAGAACGGGTCAGCGCGATCGCAGACAAACGGGAAACCCTCGTGCGTCTCTTGGAACAACCGAACTTAGGAACCCTCAGAATTGATGTAAATCAGGCGATCGAAGAACTCGACGATTTGCTGGATGAATTCAACCGCACCTTTAGCGATCGCCCGATCTCCTAAACCCGGTCGAAACCCCAACCGCCCCTAACCCCTACGGTCCAGGGGCGGTGTTTTTATGCCCCTCCCCTGGAATTCCCGACCCCTCACCCTTGTTGCAGGGCCATCTCCATCAAAATATTCTGCGAACTTTGGGCGATCGCCTCATTCTTTCCCCTCCGTTGCAGATAACTCCCATCCGGTTGCAACTCCCACGCTTGGCGATTATCCGCTAACATAATCCCCAGAATTTCCTGGAGGTCTTTCGCCAAATCTGGGTCTTCTACCGGGGTTATCGCCTCCACCCGTCGATTCAGGTTCCGAGGCATCCAATCCGCACTGCCAATATACACCTCTTCCGCCCCACCATTATAAAAATAAAAAATCCGGGAATGCTCTAAAAACCGCCCCACAATACTCAACACCCGGATATTTTCACTCACATTCGCCACCCCCGGACGCAAACAGCAAATCCCCCGCACAATTAAATCAATTTGCACCCCTGCCCTCGATGCTTCATAGAGCTTAATAATCATTTTCGGGTCTACCAAGGCATTCATTTTTAACACAATTCGCCCCGCTTTTCCCTGTTTGGCATTGTCAATTTCCCGCTGGACTAAGGCGGTCATCCGTTCCCTCATGTTCACCGGCGCAACTAACAAACTGCGATAGGACCGCTGGCGGGAATACCCAGTCAAATAATTAAACAAATCCGTTAAATCTGCCCCGATATCTTCCCGGCAGGTAATTAACCCCAAATCCGTATAAAGTCGGGCCGTCTTGGGATTATAATTCCCTGTCCCAATATGAGCATAGCGCCGGATACCATCGGCTTCCCGACGCACCACCATCCCGACTTTCGTATGGGTTTTCAGTCCTACTAACCCATAGACGACATGAACGCCCACTTTTTCTAACTTCCGCGCCCAAGAGATATTATTTTCCTCATCAAAGCGCGCTTTCAGTTCCACCAATGCCGCCACCTGTTTGCCATTTTCTGCTGCTGCAATTAAGGCATTCACAATGGGCGAATCCCCCGAGGTTCGGTAGAGGGTCATTTTAATCGCTAATACCGCTGGATCGTATGCCGCCTGGGTAATAAATCGCTGGACTGTTGCGCTAAAGGAATGATAGGGATGATGGATGAGCAAATCCCGCGATCGGATCAAAGCAAATAGATCCTCTGTCTCTTCCATATCCTCCAGATTCAGTTCTGAGGGCAGTTCTCCCAGGCGACGGAAAGAGGCGGGAGTCACTGGATTCCACACTGGATATTTAAGTTCGGGAAGAGGTAAATCCATCAACCCCATTAAGTCTACTAACCCCAGCAATCCCTCCACTTCATACACTTCATGAGGAACTAAACCCAATTCTTCCCGCAGCATTTCACGGACGGCTGAGGGAATATCCGATTGCACTTCCATTCGCACCACGGAACCGCCGACTCGTCGCTTGCGAATTTCTTGTTCGATCGCCAGGAGTAAATCATCCGCTTCATCTTCTTCTAGGGCAATATCCGCATTACGAGTCACGCGAAACGGATGATATTCCAAAATATTCATCCCCGGAAAGAGAAACTCTAAATTATGGGCAATCACCTGTTCTAAGGGTGTAAAAGTCCAGGTTTTTCCGGGTCCTTCCCCGTGACTGCTGCTGGCGTCTCGGGGTGCTTCAGGAATCGGCACAAATCGGGGTAAAACTTTGGGGACTTTCACCCGGGCAAAAAATTCTTCCTCTGTTTCTGGATCTTTAATCACCACCGCCAGATTCAAACTGCGGTTAGAAATGTAGGGAAAGGGATGTCCCGGATCGACGGCTAAGGGGGTGAGAACGGGGAAAATTTCTTCTTCAAAATACTGTTGCAGATAGGTCCGCTGTTCTTGGTTGAGATCCATATAATCGAGGATCTGGATGCCATAAGCAATCAGTTGGGGACGCAGGAGTTTTTCAAAATGGCGATGTTGTTCGGCAACCATTGGATGCAGGCGATCGCCCACTGCATCCAATTGTTGTTGGGGGGTGCGTCCATCAGGAGTCCGGGAAGACACTCCCGCTTCCACCTGCTGTTTCAGTCCGGCAATTCGCACCATGAAATATTCATCTAAGTTCGCACTGAAAATTGCTAAAAATTTCAGCCGTTCTAACAACGGAGTTCGCGGGTCAAAGGCTTCCTGTAAAACTCGGTAATTAAATTCAACCCAACTTAATTCTCGGTTGAAGTAGTATTGCTGATCTTTTAAGTTAATTTCCGGGGTTGTTTCTTGGGGTTTCTTTGTCGTTGTCATAATTTTGATCGGATGGAGTAATAAAAGGAGTTCATTGGTAAGTACACTCTGTAGTCCGACCCTGACTTCGACCGCATCGGGGTGGAGAGAATGAAGTCGGATGGATCCGTTGCCACCGGAACAGACCCAGGAGTGGAAAATCCTGGCAAAATGCCTGGTGTTGGAGGTGGGCTTTTCCTGGAGGTGATGGGGATGGGTAGATATATTGTGCCAAGGATGAGGTTATGATGCCACGGAATGGGGGAATTCACGACAAAAAACAGTCACGAAGCGATCGTGACTGCCTAGGATGAACCGTTAGTAAGGGCGATCGCCCTTACGGAGTGACTCAATCTTGTTTAACCGGGGATTAAGCGGCTTTTTTCATTTGTTCGGCGACAAAATCCCAGTTGATTAAGCTGCTGATGAAGGTTTCAATGTAATCAGGACGCTTGTTTTGGTAGTCCAGGTAATAGGCGTGTTCCCAAACATCAATGGTCAACAGGGGAGTCAGTCCCATTGCCACAGGATTTTCGGCATTGCTGGTTTTGACCACTTTCAGGGTGCTTTTATCCAACACTAACCAGGCCCAACCGCTACCAAACTGGGTGGCTGCTGCTGCTTTGAATTCTTCTTTAAATTTATCAAAACTGCCAAAGTCCGAAGCAATCTTGTCGGCGAGTTCTCCACTGGGTTGACCACCGCCACTGGGTTTGATGCAGTTCCAGTAGAAGGTGTGGTTCCAAGCTTGGGCCGCATTGTTGAAGATTCCGGCTTTAGAGGCGTCATTGTAGGTGGCTTTGATCACCTCTTCAATGGATTTGCTCTCCATGTCGGTGCCTTTCACCATGTTGTTGTAGTTGTTGACGTAGGCCGCATGGTGTTTGTCGTGGTGGAACTCCAGGGTGCTCTTGGACACATGGGGCTCAAGGGCAGTGTAGTCAAACGGCAAGGGGGGAAGTTCGTAAGTCATGGTTTATCCTCTCTCGAAGTGTTCTTAAGGGTTGCGCCCAGAAAGCGCTTTCTGTCGGCAGGCGTCAACAGCACACCACCAGCAACCTAATTCCGGTCTCTGGGGTAATGCCTCTGTGGGTCAGCTTAGGCGAAGGTTCGCCAGAATGCGATCGCCACATTACGATAGGATTTTATATCAAAAGTCGGACCCGATCCAACTCCGAGATAAAAATCTACCAGAAGAGGGAGAGAACTGGATCCATTCTGCGCCCCCCATAGGTTTTTTACGCTTAACTGCACATCCGGTCCCCTCCCCTGTGTCTTGGTCCGGGTTAGGGTGGGGTTCTCACTGCACCTGATGGTCCCCTCCCCTTGGCAAGGGGAGGGGACCGGAGTTGGAGAGGGGTTTAATAAAAACTCCCAGTTTTGCGATAATGAACAGCCGTTACCCCTTCGGTATCCAGCACTTTGCCATTTTCCACCGTGGCATACACCACCCAATGATCTCCACATTCCATGCGGTTTTGCACCACACATTCCAGATAAGCGAGTCCATCTTTTAAAATTGGACAACCGTTCGCGGCCTCAATGGTTTCTAACCCCACAAATCGGTCTTCCCCGGGAGCAAATCGCTTCATGAAATGCTTGCGTAATTGTTTCCCTTCTGCTAAAATATTTAGCACAAATTTATCCCCGGTATGGGTGAGGGATTCCAATGCCCGGTCTTTGGCGACGGCAACGGTTAAACCGGGAGGATTAAATGAGCCTTGGGAAACCCAGGAGGCTAACATTCCGCTAATCACATCCCCGCGTTTGGCGGAAACAACGCATAAAGACCCAACAATTCGACCGACGGCTTGGGCAGTGCGATCGCTGGTTACTCCTGTATTTAAGGAAGATTTAGCCGTCCGTCGTTTCTGCGATCGCTTCAAATTTTGGGCGAAATCCAGGGCAGATTCTTCACAAGCTTGCAAGGTCACATCGGTGGGTTTAAACTTCACCCGAATCGGGTCAAAGCCAAACTGATATCCCGCATCGGTTAACTTACTTTCCAACAGGTCGATCGCTTCTCCACTCCACCCAAATGACCCAAATACTCCGGCCAATTTACTGGTAGAGGCGGTTTTCAAAATAATCCCCAAAGCGGTTTGAATTTGGGTCGGTGCATGACCTCCCAAGGTGGGAGACCCGATAATAAATCCATCGCATTTTTCCACAGCCGCCTGAATTTCCGAGGGTTCGGCTTGTTCACAATTCAGAAATTCTACTGCTATTCCCGCTTTAGTTAACCCTCGGGCGATCGCCTGTCCCACGATGGCGGTATTCCCATAAGCTGAAGCATAAACTAAAGCCACAGTCAAATCCTGAGACTTCTGCAAATTACTCCAGGACCGATACAATTCCGTCAGTTCTTTTTTGCCATACAAAACTAACGGTCCATGACCCGTGGCATACAATTTTACCTCGGGTAATTCAGCTATTTTATCCAACGCCGAGATCACCTGTTTCGCCTGGGGTGCGTGTAAGCAATCATAGTAAAACCGTCGGTCTTCACTATAAATGGCCCAACCTTCATCAAAAATTTGGTCTCCGCAAACATGAGCCCCAAAGAATTTATCGGTGAACAGAATTTTAGTTTTGGGGTCGTAAGTTAACAATTCATCCGGCCATTTGGGAGTCGGAGTGGCAATGAATTGTAACTGATGTCCCTGACCTAAATCTAAGGTATCTTCCCCTCGGATAACCAAAATATTTAAGTCTTCGGTTTCCAAGAATTGGCGTAAGGCGATCGCCCCGGGATTGGTACAAACAAATTGCACTTGCGGCGCAAGATTCAATAGCGCTTTAATCGTCTCCCCGCGATTGGCATTAAAATGTCCCAGAATGACATAATCAATCTGGGAAAGGTCAATTCGGGACTTCAGCGACTCTAAATAATTTTTAGTAAAGGATTCCCCGGGTGGGTCGATCAGGGCAATTTTATCCCCTTGAATTAAAAATGAGTTGGCGGTGGTTCCTTTAGCTAGGGAATATTCCACCTCAAATTTCAGGCGGTCCCAAGTGCGCGATCGCATCACTCGGGTTTCTTCGGCAATCAGGACCACCTGAACATCACGTTGTTTAGTCGTTGTTTCTATCATGAGTGAGGAATGCGCTAAGACAGTTTACTTAAAACAATTACAATCATCCCTCATTATCTAACCCTTGTGCAGATATGAGGAATCAATTTGCTCTCCTGGCTCATTTCCTAGGACGCCGATACAGGATTAGATAAGCTAGGACAAAAACCAGGTTTCTTTACCCAAATGTTGGTGATTAGCAACAGATTAGGATAAGAAACCTGGTTTCTAACCTTTACTGTACCGATGCCCTAGGAAAAATGAGCAATGGCATCGGTCTAATAATGATTGCCTACTTTGCGATGGTGGATTGCAGGTAAGGCATCGGGATTGGAGACTCGGCCATTGTCTACCTGGCTATACACGATCCAGTGATCGGGACATTCCATGCGACTGATGACTTGGCATTCCAGATAGGCAAGGGCTTCACTCAGAATCGGACTACCGTTGTTCGCGGGTTGGGTTTTGATTCCGGCAAAGCGATCGGCCCCCGGGGGGAAGCGTTTGAGGAAGTGTCGCATCAGTCCTTGATAGTTGTCTTCATCCAGGACATTGAGCACGAAAGTATCGCCGACGTGCATTAACGCTTCGATCGCCCGGTCTTTGGCAACAGCAATGGTAATCCCCAGGGGTTCAAAACTGGCTTGCGTCACCCAGGAGGCTAACATGGCACTACTCACATCCCCTTTCTGGGCGGTGATGATATACAATCCCCCGCTAATCCGCCCCAAGGCTTTATCCAGTTCACTATCTAAGGATTTCATCTGTTTGATGGCTTTCTTCAGGGTCAGCATCTGTCCCATGTCGGTTCCCGCTTCATCGCACAGTTGATAGGTGGCTTCCGTGGGGTTTTCCTTGACGATAATGTTGGGAAATCCCTGTTTGAGCCCGAGTTCTTTAAATTTAACGGCGAGGGGATAGATGGATTGGTCGTTACCTCCACCGGATTCAAAGAGTCCGATCGCCTGTTTGTTATTGGCGGCCACTAAAATGGTCCCGATCGCCGCTTCTGCATTTTCTGCACCCGGTCCCGTTAATGGGGGTGCACCGAGGGCGATTCCCGAGGCGACACTGACCAGTTCCCTCACTTCCTGGGGTTCTGCCGATCGCAAATCCATCATTTCTACGTTAACGCCGGTTTTGGTAATCCCGTGGGCCACCGCTTGGGAGAGGCGATCGCTATAGCCGTAATCGGAAAAATAAAACACCGCAACGGTGGTGTCTGCCTTGGCTTGTTCCTGACTCCACTGTTTGTATCGTCCGGTGAGTTCCCCGACATTATACCGCAGTAGAGGTCCGTGGCCGGTGGCGATCGTGCTAATTTTTTCCACTTCCGGCATCCGCTTCATGGCACTCAGAACCGATCGCGCATTCGGGGCCATCAAACATTCGTAATAAAAGTGATAATCCGCTTCAATTTCACTTAAGTTTTCATCGAAGGTTTTATCGGAACAATAGTGCATTCCAAAGGCATCGCAGGTAAATAGAATCTGCGTTTTGGCATCGTAGGTAAAGATTGTATCCGGCCAGTGCAAATTCGGGGCATTGAAAAATTCTAGGACATGGCCGTTGCCTAAATCCAGGGTATCCCCATTTTTGACAATTAAACGTTTAAAGGGTTGATGAACTAAGTCTTCTAAAAACTGAATGGCAACTTTGGCCCCGACAATGGTAATATCTGGGGCGAGTGCTAAGACATCTTTAACTAATCCGCTATGATCCGGTTCCGTATGACTGATGATCAGGTAATCGATTTGAGTTGGGTCGATTTCCTGGCAAAGGGTTGGCAAATAGGACTCGCGGAATTTGGCATGGGAGGTATCCACCAAGGCAGTCTGACTCCCCCGAATCAGAAAGGAATTATAAGTGGTCCCGTTTTGCAGGCCAAATTCGATATCAAACCGATCGCGGTCCCAATCCAAACAGCGAATTGCTGTGGTTTCGGTGGCGATTTCCCCCGTTGCGATCGTCAGTCTCGGTTGTACTCTGTCGGTGACGGCTACCATTGAGTGGCCTCCTGTTCTTGTCGATGTTAGGGTTTGCTTACTTTTTAATATTGTTACATATTTTAACCATTAGTTTTCATGGAAAAATATATGGTAATCATAAGCCTTACCAATCACCGATTCCCCCCGGGAATCCCTGTGTTATAGTTAAAGATTGATTTTCACCCTAACAGAAGAGGCGAGAAAGCGAATCGCCTCTTCTGTTAGGGGTTCATATTAAATATTGCGTAAGTCCTATCTAGGAATAGTGACGACTTGCGGGATGGAGGTGGGGAATGGGTTTATGTCTCCTCACCCATTTTGAGGGGCAGTTCTACAATAAACTCCGTCCCTTCCCCTTCGCTGATGCAGCGAATCTTCCCGTTATGACCCTTGACGATAATTTGATAACACAGGGACAGACCTAACCCAGTGCCTTTCCCCACGGGTTTTGTGGTAAAAAACGGATTAAAAATTTGGTCTTGAATCTCTGGAGAGATTCCCGGACCATTATCTTTGATGGAAATGCTCACCCAATTGGGATAGGGTTCGCAAATCGCCAGGGTCAGTTCACCCTCTGTATCTGGATTGGCGGCGATCGCATCTAAAGCATTGTCAATTAAGTTAAAAAACACTTGATTAATCTGGGCCGGATGACATTCAACTCGGGCTTTAGCATGATAATGTTTATGAATTTTTAACGCCGGGGAAAATCGATGTTGCAACATCGATAAACTGCTTTCCAGACCTTCACTGAGATTCACGGGTTTAGCCCCGGCTTCATCTAAACGGGAAAAATTCCGCAAGTTTTGGACAATTTTGCGAATGCGATCGCTCCCTTGCTGCATGGAACCAATCAGGTTCGGGGAATCAGACCGGATATAATCCAAATCGACTTCTTCATTCAACTCTTCGATTTCTGGAGGAATTTCTGAGGCCGCCGATTCGTAAATATCAACCGCTTTTTTCAAAGCTTCCACATATTCTTGGACGTAAAATAAATTAGCATGAACAAAATTATTAGCATTGTTAATTTCATGAGCGACTCCAGCCACCAACTGTCCCAAACTCGACAATTTTTCGCTTTGAATGAGTTGTTGCTGGGTGGCTTTCAGTTCTTGTAAAGTCCGTTCTAATTGTTCAGCCTGGGCTTGATATTGGGCCGCAGAATCCTGAACCTTTTGATAAAGTTCTGCTTGTGAGATAGCAATTGCCATCTGATGGCCTAACTGTTCTAGGAGTTCGATTTCTCCTTGGGTCCAATGGCGGTTTGAATGACATTCATGAGCAATCAACAACCCCCAGAGATGATCGGGCATATTAATGGGAACGATTAAATTGGCCTTGACTTGCAATTGCTCTAAGAACTCCGCATGACAAGTATTTAATCCAGAATTATGAATATCATCGATCGCCCGAACTCGCCCTTGTTTATAGAGTTCGGCATGGTCGGTTTTAAAACAATTATCCGCTATAGCCCCCCCCAAAATCGGCGGCCAAGGTACCTTAAGGTCTTCAACCACGATTTCCCCGGCCCAGTTTTCTAGGAAGCGGTAAATCACCACCCGGTCAGTATTCAAGAGTTCCCGGACTCCCTGGACTGCGGTTTTTAAAACCGTATTCAGGTCCAATGTACTGCGAATTTGGTTGGTAATTAGGCGCAGTAAAGACTCCCTTTGTGCGGCAGCGCGGGTGGCACTGTACAATTGGGCTTGGTTAATGGCGATCGCCAGTTGGGAGGCTACTCCTTCTAATAGGTCTTGTTCCCATTGCGACCACTCCCGTTCGCGATCGCACTGATGCAGTCCGATAATCCCATTAACTTTCCCCTGGTAGGAAGTGGCGATCGCCAGCATGGACTTAATTCCCAGTGCCTGTACCAGTTGTAAGGTTTCTTCCCCCAAACCAGGAAACTCTAAAAACCGAGTCACCGCTAGGGGTTCCGCCTGAGACATCAACTGATGCAAGTGGGGATTATCCGCCAACGGCACTCGGGCTCCTAGTTGGCTGGTGTAATCATCGGTTTTATACTCTCCTCGGGTGATTAGCCAGTCTCCCGCTTCCGATTCGTTGACTAAAATGCTGACTCGACTACAGTTGAAGGTTTCCCCTAACAAAAGACAGGCGGCTTGGAGCACTTCATCTAAATCCAGGCTACTGCGAACTTGATGATTGATCTGGTTGAGCAATCGCGATCGCTCTACCTCCCTCTGGAGTTCCCGAGGAGGTAAATTTTGTATCTCCATACCTTCTTTGTAAGTCTCAGTCGCCTCCTGAATTGAGCGACTGGCTTGCGGGAGTGATAAATCAGGCTTCGGCCATGTACAGTAGGGGGCTTGTTCTTTTATATACATAAATTTTTATCGGAGGGGGCCAACATAAATCGATGAAGCAGATGCAGCTATTCTGTTATCTTAACAAATTTTTATAAAAATTTAAGGTATTTTTTATAATTGTTAGTGAAATCAATTGAAAAAATTGCTATAATGTCTGATAAAATTTTAAAAAGCTTCAATCGATACATCTTTATTTGATTATAAGCGACTTTAAGGGGACGGAAAAAGCAGGGGAACCCAGGGCCACCCTAAACATGAGCAACAGTGCAACCGAATCGGGAAGTGACCAGGGCAACTGGCTGGCCTTAAGCATCGGCAATTCCAGACTCCACTGGGCCTGGTTTCAGGGAGAACTCTGCAAACAGGTGTGGCACAGCCCTCATTTAGACGCTGCTGCTAGGGAAAAGCTCATTGATGCCTGGAACCGGGGGGAGTTGTGGGATGGAAGTCTGGAGTATCCCGGTCCCCTGGGGGATGAGGCGATCGCCCCGAACCCGCCCCTGTGGATCGCCTCCGTCGTTCCCCAACAGTTAGCGCTTTGGCAGTCATACCGGAGATTCAACCGGATTACCCTCGCGGATTTGCCCCTGTTGGGACTTTATCCCACCTTGGGAATCGATCGCGCCTTGGCCTTAGTAGGGGCCGCAACCGAATCAGGTTGGCCGGTTTTGGTCGTGGATGCAGGAACCGCCCTCACCTTGACCGGGGCGGATCCCGAGGGCCGATTAGTCGGAGGGGCAATTCTCCCGGGGTTTGGGTTACAACTGCAATCGTTAACGGAAAAAACCGCAGCATTACCTCGGGTAACATTTCCCGGGACCTTACCCCCACGGTGGGCTTTAAATACCCCCGAGGCGATCGCTTCTGGGGTAGTCTATGGGATTGGGGCCGGGGTGCGAGACTTTATCAGCGACTGGTGGCAGCGCTTTCCCACCTCACCTGTGGTGATCACCGGAGGAGGGGGGGAAATGCTGCTGAGATATCTCCAGGAGACTGCGCCAGAAATAGCAAAACAGGCGATCGCCATGCCGGATCTGATTTTTTCGGGGATTTGCTGCATCAAACAGCAGCAGTCCGGGGAAAGTTTACCCGCTCCTGGGTTTAAGCCTCTATATTAGAAATAAAATCTCGAATCTGTTGGGCCACGAGATCCGGGAGTTCTTCGGGTAAATTAGAATGGCCCTCGGGAATGCGGCGTAAATGCGCATCAGCGATCGCCCGATGGTAGGTTTCGGATAGGGCGACTGCCGTTGGGGTATCGCGATCGCCGATTAAAATCAAAACCGGGATTTTCAGCCAACTCAAACGGTCCTGCAACAACTCCCCTTCAATTTCACTCTGCCGACGTTGAAACAAAATCTGACAAGCTACCCCAAATTTTTGTAAGCGATCGGCATTTAACAAAGCTTGATGCATCACTTGGTGCAAGCGCAAGATTCTGGCGAGGGGAAAGAGGACCGATTGTAACTTGCGAATCAAAGGCAACGCCTGAATCCAAAGGCGAGTCCTAAACCAGCGGTTTTTCAACCCTTCCACCTGGACCCCTTCCGGGGTCAGCAACACCAATCCTGGCACCACCTCGGGATATTTCAGGGCGTAACTCGCTGCCACCCAAGCGCCAAGAGAGTCACCCACCAGATAAACCGGGCCGGGGTTCAGTGTTTCCAGAAATTCGTGTAAACACTCCACCTGTAGGGCGATCGAGTAGTGGATATTCGGCTGTTCCGACTCACCAAACCCGAGTAAATCTAAGGCAAAACAGTGATAATTGGCCCGGAGGCGCTCAATCACTGGCACCCATTGAGCGCTATCGCTCCACGAACCATGTAAAAATACTAGAGTGAGTCCCTCCTGGCCGACTTCACGCCAGAACAGTTGCCCTTGGGACAGTTTGATTCGGGAATTGCGGAGCGGTAGAGTCATCCTGAGTCCTTGAAACGCATCCGTATCGAGTTAAGGGTTTATGAGGCCGGAGGAGTTGACGATCGCCGTTGACAGAAGGAAACCCGAGGTAACTCCTCCGATCCCCAATCAGGGTACCACGCTCCCCGACCCAATTAAGCGACTATCGTCACACCATTGAGAAAGTCCTGTAATTGGCGATCGTGGTCATGGGACAGTTGACCCAGGGGTAGAGAATCCCGGTCAAATGCCTTGACCTCAAGAATTTCAGCGGTATCATAGATTTTCATCTCCCCCTGGACCTGTGCGGCGACGACGACGCAGATCGAATGAATCCGGGGATCGCGATCGGGGGCGGAATAAATTCCCACTAAACGACCCACTTGAGTCACTTCTAGGCCCGTTTCTTCCGTGAGTTCCCGTTTTAAGGTATTCGGAATATCTTCCCCCCAGTCCACCATGCCTCCGGGTAGACCCCATTTGCCATTATCGCGACGGCGCACCAACACGATTTGACCGTTGTCTAACAGGGGAATGATGCTAATTCCGAGGACGGGATGTCGAAACACAATCCCGAGCACGGCTTGCGTAAAATGCCATAAGCGCTTCATAAATCAAATCATCCTGGATTCAACGACCACCACCGAGCCTCAATCTGTTTACCCCGATCGCCTTGTTGTGTAGGCTTGAGCTGACTCCCTCCCTCTGCTCCATGAGCAAAAAACAACGCGGAACACCCCAGTGACTTGAGCCACGAGATGAAAACCGGGCCAAGCCGTCCTGATTTTAACCTACAACCTGTTAGAATCATCATCGTTGATGAGTTTACAGGATTTCAAGACAACAAATCCTAACGTTCCCAAGTTCAACGTCCCGACTTCAGTCGTTCCCCCATCATCCCCATCCTCCCCAGAGGGGATAGCTCTTTGCTGTTATCATGAATTTAGTGCTACGCAAGTTCGGTCATGCCTGTGATTGAGATTCCATAGAACTCAGCTACAGTCTAGGCCGAGAGCAATTCGAGAAATTGTGCGTTCCCTGGCATAAAATAGTGGATCGGATTCATCCGGAGTAGGGGGGGTAAACCGCCCCATCCAAAAGAGACTCACCGGATGATGGGCGATCGCTTGCTTTCTTTCGGGAGAAAGGTTCTCATAGAAACCCGAATGGATGGGATTGAGCCTATCCCCATCCGAAATGGGTGAGCTGGGTTTCACCCTCGGTACGAAACTGCTCGGATATTGGGTGGGAGTGCTAACCCTTGCCCCCTGTTCAGGAATTCCGTCCCCTTGCCCTGTTTGTTCTAACTCGTGATTGTGCAATTGACACCTGTGCAATCAATGGAGCGATCGCCAGTCGGGTCAGTCTGTACCTCGCGGCGATCGTACCCGAGAGCTACCCTAGAGCCAAGAGTCATTTTTGTTGTTTATCCTTGAGGTCCATAATAATGGCAAAACGTCGCAATCCCAAAAAAGAAAAAGCACAACGGAATAAAGCTTATGCGCGCCAATTCCGCAAACCGACTAATTCCGGTCGCTTTTTCAAGAACCGTAACTCTAATATGAATGGCAACCGTGACGAAAACAGCGAAAACACAGAAGGGGAAGAAAACTAACGGAATTCTCTGGGATTTAAACCTCAGTTAAGGCGGAGTTTATCCCCCCATGAAGTTGGGTTAATCAAGAGAATCAAGTGCGGTTGAGTTACGGATTTTTGAGAGATTTGGGAAAGTAAAGGGGAGTCGAAGTGGAGGGTCAGTTGCCCAAGAGGTGACTGGCAACTTTGTACTCCCGGGTTATGAACCCGAAAAATCGAGCCGTTGCCTGGAGAACATCCTCTAACCTCGCAACTCGAATCCCCCAGTGGGAAAAACATCGGTTCCGAGTGGGCGATCGCTATGAGATTGCCCACTACCGAATTTTTCTGGGATTCCCAGGCGATCGCCTACCGAGATTCAGTGGGGAACTCGCTTCCCCAAGACGGGTTAAACCCGAAAGTTCCGCTCAAACCGCTTCAATGCTGCCCATTCCCTAGGTTAATCAGGGAAGATTTATCCGGTCTTAAATTCTCCAGTCCCGTCATGAGAATCCCCGACAAACTGACCGAAACAATCTGAGGAATAACCCCAGCTCACCCTGAATTTTTTTAGCCCAAAACCAAGACTCTAAAACCCCCGAAGGCTGAGGGAAAAAGAGCCAGTCCGGTAAACAGGTCTTCATCAACGCAGCGGGAAAGCAAAAATAGCATATTTTTCTTTCTCATGCCAGAAATTCGTTAAAACTTGATAAAACCTCGTTTCCCTGAGTCCAGAAATTCGTTAAAACTTTATAAAAAGTTGTTTCCCTGAGTCCAGAAATCAGATAAAATTTGAATAAAACTAACCCAGAAGAGGGGAGAGAACAGGGGGGTATCCCAGGAAGGAGGGAAAACTTCACGGACCCCATTCAATCTGGGGATGCGGTCGAAACGCCTCAATCCCCCGGAAAACCTCACTCCCTGCAATCGCTTTTACTGCGGAAGAATAGCCATGAAGGTGAGTAAACGTAGGAATCGGCGCGATCGGGCAAAGGTTCTAACCCCCTGAGTGCTTTCCTGGGACAGAGAGCCTCAATCTGTTCCGGTTGGGACTGATGAAAAAGGGTCCTATCGAGGGGTAGAGTAAAAGAAAAGAAAAGCAACAGCGTTTGTCCCTTCAAGGGGTAGGGAAAAAATCGCGATAGCGAGACAAGCGCTGGGTCTGTTGTATGCAGAGAAACGGCTCATAGAGCGGCACGGAGTAAAAAAAAGCAATGGCAAATCATCCAACTCAGCCAGTCCATGCTCAGGCGGCGATCGCAGATATCGAAGCAAGAATCGATACCCTCACCACGGCTGTAAAGCAGGGACCCTCGGGATTAGAGCAGGTCATCAAGGCATTAAAGGACGAATCAGAACCCGTGCAGCGTGCGGCCTATTTGCTGCTGCGAAATCGGCCCGAACTAGAGGTTCGCAAAGCCTTACAAGACTATAACCCCTATCGCTTTTTTAAGTGCATCCGCACGATGGGGGGACATTCCAGCCGGATTTATTCCGTGGCGATTAGTCCCAATGGCCGGTTGGTAGCCAGTGGCAGCAATGACAATACCATTAAACTCTGGAATCTGGAAACCGGAGAAGAACTCGGCATTCTCAGTGGACATTCCGATTGGGTGGATTCCGTTGCCTTTAGTCCCGATGGTCGTTTCCTCGCTAGTGGCAGTGGAGATGCCACCCTCAAACTCTGGACCATCAACGAGGAAAATTCTCCCAAAATAGCCTCCCTCAAACAGACCCTCACCGGCCATTCCCGGTGGGTCACCTCGGTCACCTTTAGTCCCGATAGCCAACTCCTGGTGTCCGGTTCCAAGGATAATACGATTAAACTGTGGAATGTTGAGACTGGGGAAGAACTCAGAACCCTAGAGGGTCATTACGACTGGGTATATTCCGTCGCCTTTAGTCCCGATGGTAAACAGTTGGTCAGTGGCGGAGACAGCACGGTTAAATTATGGAATATTGACACCGGGGAAGAATTACAGACCTTTACGGGACATCGTGACTGGGTGTATTCCGTCGCCTTTAGTCCCGATGGAGAGCAGATTGCCAGTGGCAGTGAAGATGGCACGATTAAACTGTGGAGTGTGAGTGACCCGAGGGCGATCGCTACCCTCACCGGCCATACTTCGGGAGTCAACGCGGTAACGTTCAGTCTGGAGGGACGGTTGCTGATCACTGCCAGTGCGGATGATACGGTGCAACTGTGGAACGTAGAAACGGGGAAAATCCCTGAGAATTCAGCCTTAAAAACCCTCAGAGGACATGGGGAGTGGGTCAGTTCCCTGGCGATCGCTCCTGATGGTCGCCGATTAATCAGCGGCAGCGGCGATCGCACCCTGAAAGTCTGGAGTTTAGAAACCGGGGAAGAACTCCGCACCCTGGGAGGAGACGCCGAGTGGGTGGATTCCGTCGTTTTTACCCCCGATGGTCAAATGGTCGGCAGTGGCAGTGGCGGAGATACCGCCAAATGGAACCTGCACAGTGGCGAAGAATTGCGATCGCTCAGTGGCATCTCTAGCTGGGTCGAAGACATCGCCGTCAGTCCCGACGGCAGTCGCGTCGCCAGTGGCAGTGAAGATGGACTCGTCAAAATCTGGAGTCTCCACAGTGGCGTCCTCGCCATCCTCCTCTCCGGACATTCCGAAGGCGTCTGGTCCGTTACCTTCAGTCCCGATAGCAAACTCCTCGCCTCTGGCAGCGGTGACGAAACCATCAAAATCTGGAACCTGCAAACCGGCAAAGAAATTCGCACCCTACGCGGTCATTCCTATCGCGTTGATGCCGTCGCCATGCATCCGAAACTTCCCATTTTAGCCAGTGGGTCCGCCGATGAAACCATCAAACTCTGGAACCTGGACACCGGAGAAGAAATTACCACCTTAGAAGGCCATTCCGATGCCGTATCCTCGGTTCTGTTCAGTCCCGATGGGGAATCTTTAGCCAGTAGCAGCATGGATGGCACCATCAAACTCTGGAACTGGAATACCTCTGAAGAACTCGGCACCCTAGAGGGTCATGCTGATGCGGTTAATTCCATCAGTTTTAGTCCCACCGGCAAAACCATCGCCAGTGGCTGTGAAGATGGCTCCATCAAACTCTGGAACTTAAGTACCTGTGAGGAACGCGGTACCCTTTCGGCTCATTCAGACCCCGTTAATTCCGTCGCCTTCAGTCGCGATGGTTATCAATTGGCGAGTGGCAGTGCAGACAGTACCCTCAAAATCTGGCATCTGCGAACGGGGAAAGAATTCCGGATGTTTTCAGGCCATTCTAACTGGGTCAATGCAGTGGCGTTCAGTCCCTCCACTTCCCATTTCATCGTCAGTGGCAGCGCTGATGGGACGGTTAAAGTTTGGGGAGTGGAGTGATTAGGGGAGATGGGGTTCATGTTCGTAGTAACGACTTCAGTCGTTGCTCTCGTGTTATGGCTGATGCCATAACACGAGCAATCGGAGGGTCTACCGCCTGTCTGCTGGGGAACTGGAGGCAGACGCTGATATTGGGGCGTTATTGGAGTAAAGCCAAGTAACCAGGAAACGACTGAAGTCGGGACGTTGAACAGAAGAGGGATAACGACAGCAAGTCGGGACGTTGAACTAAGAAAGAGAACGACAGCAAGTCGGGACGTTGAACTAAGAGGGATAACGACAGCAAGTCGGGACGTTGAACATCTCCCCCATCACCAAACATCACCAATGAACGGAATGTGCTTGAACTGGGGGTTTAACGGCTACATTCTCTTGGCGATTTTCTCTTAACTGGCGGAATTTAGAGCGATCGCCTCGGTAGCCGGTTGGCATGACGAGGCGTTTGTAATCGGTGGTGAGGTCAAAGTTAACCTGGTTTAAATCGGCATGATAGAAATTCACACAGTTGAGCGAGGCATTCTCAAAACAAGCCTCACTTAAACAAGCTTCTACAAAAAAAGTGCCGAACAACTGAGCGCGTCTGAAATTGGCTCCCGCTAGATTGGCTTGTTTAAGGAATGTTCCCAGCAAAAAGGTCTCGGAAAAGTTAGCCCTAGTGAGATGAGAATAGGCCAAGTCCGCAGCGGTGAGATTAGCCCCCGTGAAATTGGCCGTGGGTAACTGAACCTCGACTAACCTGGCCCCGGTTAAATTGGCTTCGCTGAAATTCGGTCCCTGGGCATCTTCCCTGCCTAAAATTAGACCATTGAGGATGGCCCCGGAGAGGTTGACTCCGGTAAAGGTCGCTTCACCCACGATCGCGTGAGAGAGTTCAACTCCACTCAGATTGGAATAGGACAGGTTCGCCCGCGTGAGATCAGCACCACTGAGGTCTGCATTGCTCAAATCGGCACCGCTAAGATCGGACCCGACGAGATCAACGCCCATGAGATTAATATGGGGTAAGGAAGCCCCGCGCAGATCTAAACCACTGAGATCCAACAGCAAAAAGTCACGTTGTCCGGCTTCATAATGATTCAGCAGGTCCTCAGCACTCATTCGTTTCATAGGTTGCCCTTACTCTAATTGCGCTTAAAGGGGGTCTGCACGAATTCATCAACCACCCAGAGGTATGAATCGGCAAACTCCACCCTCTAACTTGCGCGCAAATCGGGCTGCATCCGGACTTTTTGCTTCTCTGACTGGGTTTGAGGGAAATGGCGATCGCCGCTTATGGACTGACCCATTCCCTCGACGTTTGTAGGGGCGATTCGAGAATTGCCCCTAGTACATTTAGGGTTGCTTCTCTGCTGGGGGTTCTACAATGTATTGATTGGCGGCCGAATTTTCCGGTAGCGGTTCCATGCGTCCGGCATGGACTAAGCTTTGATAAATCATGGCAGCAGCGGAACCCCGACTCAGAAATTCGGTGGGGTTGAGGACTGCTGGATCGGGATGATTGACCACGATATTCGCTTGGGTTGCCGCTAAGATGGGGTCAGTTGCCTCGGCGGGAACGCGATCGGCATCAGTATAATAGGCGGTTAAATCCGGAGTCGGTTGTTCGGTGGCAAAGGATTGTTGAGTGGGTTCCTCGACGGCGGTTCCGGGTTGTGCCGGAGGTTGTGCGTTAGCTCGCTGAATTAAGAGGAACGGTTGCATCATGGCGGTAAACGCCACGGGGAATGCGAGTTGCCGTTTGGCAACTGGGCGTCTTGTCCGACGTGAGGGAGAGCGATCGCCAGTTTGATCAGCCGTAGCCGGTGGACGAACTTGCACCAGTTGTAAACCTTGTGCTAAGGAGGTAATCGCCTCGGCTCGCGTCATTTCTCGCTGGGGATAGAATAACTTATTATTAGAAAAGGCGTCCATAAAACCACCTTGATAGGCTTCCTCGATCGCCGGAACTGCCCAATGATTTTCGGGAACATCATTAAACTCACTACCACTGGAAATTTGCCGTTTCTCGGTCACATCAAAGGCTTTGCGAATGAGTGCCGCAAACTCGTCCCGCTCGATATTTTGATTGGGTCTAAAGGTTCCGTCCGGATATCCTAGCACAATTTCTTCTTGAGCTAACCCTTCAATAAACGGGCTCGCCCAATAATTGGGTTGGACATCGGGGAAGGAGCTTTTTTGTTGGGGTTGTTTTTGCGGTTGTTTTTGCGGTTGTTGACCCTGTGCGGAAGCGGTTTCTACGTTCCACAGATCCGGAACGGTAATCCCGGCTGTCACGCCGAGAATAATAGAACTGAGGATGGCGAGGGGCCATTTCAATGAAAAAACCATAATTAATATTCTCCTTACTGCTGGCTGCTCAAACTGGGGAATCAATCAGCCCTTAATTCTGGTGAGCGGGTGACAGGGTTTAAATGGGTGGATTATTTTTTATACAGAAAATGGAAATCATTGTGAGAATAGAATTAAGGAGTGGGACGCTCCCACTCCCCTGATAAATTATCCCTTTCATGACATCCAATATGAGCCACTGGGTTACTAAATACACCGATGGCGGGCGATCAGTCTCACCTAGAGTGATTCGGAAGCGTGAATCACTCTTAAATAGGGTTTAGCGGCGCTTTTTATCCTCAACAATTGGATTTCCTTCACGCTTGACTTCTAATTCTTCGTGACGCAGAGTTTCTTCGGCTTGAACCGTATTGCGTTCGACTTCTTTGTGAATTTCGACTTCCTCTCGCACGAATGCTTCCTTGTGAATGTCGGCCTTCTCGTTATAGACTTCGACCCGAGCAATTTCCGTGTCATTAAAAGCCACTTCACCTGCTGGAATATTTTGTTCAGTCCCTACGGCTTCGCGGACTTCCACAACAACTTTTTCATTTTCAACGGGAATAGAAGTCTTTGCTTGTTCAGTGACGACTCGTTTGCTGACTAAAACTTCCCCGGTTTTTTCGCGGTGTTTGTGTGCGACGAGGCGTTCTTCATAAAGCTTGAATTTTTTATGATCTACATCGCTTGTATTGTAGAGAGAAGGTTCGCGATCGTAACCATAATACTCGTCATCGTGAGCAACGACGCGATCGGTTTCCCGGGTAGTCGTTGTCCGGTTTGGAAGCGGGGGGAGGGTCGGGGACGTCACCTGGCGACCCGTGGCGGTTGCCGCTACACCGGACCCTTCTACCGGAGGACTGTCTTCTACTGCGGCAGAATTTTCCACGCTAGGAACGCCATAAACCGATCGCACATTTTGCTCGTAATGGCGATCGACTACGGTATCTTCATGGTATTCCGGCAGTTGTTCGGCTTGTTCTTTGGTTTCTAAACCCATTGCATAAATCCGGTTGTGATCGTTATCAACTCGGCAACGCCCGATGGGAATCAAGACCCGTTTTCCAAACACCCAAAATCCGGTATCAATGACGAGATAACGAAAATAACCAGATTCATCGACTAAGGCATCATCAACGTGACCAATTTTTTCATCGTTGTTGGCGGCATAAACGTCATAGCCTTTAATATCATCCCCATCAAACAAATCATTCCGGTAGTTGGGATAAAAATCTTCAATTTTGTAAAGCATCATGGTCATCTCCTTAAACTTTTGTTACATTTATCTTCTATGTCTCTATATTAGAAAAAGTAATAGGTTCTTCCCTCTACCTGACGATTGAGTTTTTGTTGGGTCTCATTCGGTTAACTTATATCCCTAGACAGATAGATAAAATAGCAAATCGGCCTTACAGTATATCCATATTGATGCAGGCATTCCCCCCAGTGTCAGCATTTTGCTTAAAAAAAAATTAACGAAAGTAGGGTAAGGGAGATAGTAACAATGACTTATGGAAATCGAGGCGGAGTGAATATTGCCGAACCAGCCATGATGACAACCCCCGTAGTCGATTATCACGATCGCGTCCGGTGGGGTCCAATTTTTGCAGGAATCGTGATCGCCCTGAGTACCCAATTGGTATTAAGTGCTCTGGGAGTGGCGATCGGGATGAGCGTGGGTGCCGCAGATGCCCAATCCGACCCCAATGCTATTGGTTTGGGAGTGGGAATTTGGTCCATTATTAGTTTATTTATTGCTCTACTTTTGGGGTCTTGGATGATGGCTCGCACCTGTGGACCAATGAATAAAAATACAGCCCTATTGAACGGAGCAATTTTGTGGGCAACCACTTTAGCACTCAGCTCATGGTTACTGGCAAGCGGTGTAACAGGAACCTTCGGAATTGTGATGGCCAATGCGGGAGAAATTGCCGATCGCGTCAACGTAGCCCCGGGAACCGCAAATGTCACCCCGAATGAGGCCCGTAATATCGCAGACGGTGTAGCCCGGGCTGGCTGGTCATTTTTATTTGGTTCTTTGCTCGGGTTAGTGGCCTCCTTAATTGGGGCAACCCTCGGTGCTCGGAGTCCTCGGACGGTTGTATAAGACAAGCATCTAGCATTTCAATCTCTTTCAATCTCTATTTTTCCAGCTAGTTCAGGCTCGTTATTCAACGTCCAGTCTAGCTGGTTTTATATTTTGCATATCGGGCGAAGAATCATAAAATTGTATAAAAGTTATTTGTATTTTTGTATAATATAATAAAGATAGAAACGAACAGTTGTGTGAATAGAAATGTCCTAAATTGATGGATGATATCTGGAGGGGTGAACCGGGGTATTCTAAAGGAGCAGCATATCCAATCTCATCCCAATCATGCTATGGCAAATCGAAATTTACAAGCGGGATTAGCGCAACTGAAATCGGGGGATTATGCCGAGGCGATCGTCCAATTAGAAGCCGTCTTAGTCAATGAACTCCATCCGGGTACTCTCTTTAAAGCGAAAAAAGCCTTAGTCAAAGCTTATGAAGGTGATGGGAAACTGCGTCAAGCTTGGCAACTCTGTGAGGAACTCAGCGAAAGTACCAGTCCTGAAATCCGCGACTGGGGCGATCGCACCTTAGCAGAACTCGATCAGCGTTACCCCACCCTCGCCTCAGAGATTCTCATCGGAAAACGCCTGACTCGTCAGCAAAAAGTGATTCGTGCCCTCATTCAGTGGTTCAAACGGTCCCCCCAGCGTGTCTCTACCCTAGAAACCGCTTGGAACATTATTGAGGAAGAACAGTACAATCACCCGGATAATAGTCCATTCGTGAAACTCACCGTTTATTGGAATATCTTTCGCCGGATTTCTATTTTCTTGGGGAAAACATTTTGGGTTTGGATTCAGGCTAAATGGCAGGAATTTGAATCTCGAAAATAAATTAAGTTGCTGCTGAGTTTGGGTTGCTTGAGTCTAAGTGGATTCAAGGTTTAGGTAAACCTTGAATCCGGATAACGACTAAAGTCGTTACTACGAACGGGGAGAATTGTCGTTTATTTATATCAACCTTGAATCCGGATAACGACTAAAGTCGTTACTACGAACGGGGAGAATTGCCGCTTCTCTTATGTTCGTAGTAACGCCTTCAGGCGTTTCCGGATCATCAAACTAACGCATCACCACTCAATCCCCTAATTGAAAACTCACCACCTTCCAAGGAGAAATCGGCACAACCTCCCCCTTAACCCAAACCTGATCTAAATTTTCTTCTAATAAATCCACCTTTTGCAAACTATTCCACTCCTCCTCAACCGCTAATTTTGTCAGTTTCCCTTCCGATTCATAACACCGCATAATCCATTTGGTTTCATCCATTTCCGACTGCTTGAATGCCATCAAAACCAGACTCTCTCCCGACAACTGTAAAAAACTCCCCTGCAAACCTAAAGTTTTTTCCCCCTGTTCCAAGACTGACTCTATCAAACGAACCTGCAAGGGTAAATTCAATTCATACCCCTGCCGGACGGTTTTGGCGGACTGCCAATTTCCCCCATGTGGATAAATGCAATAGGTGAATTGATGCCACCCTAAATCCGCCTCCGGGTCCGGCCAATTGGAAGCGCGTAGGAGGGTTAAACGCAGTTGATTGGGGGTGGCATCGTAACCATATTTACAATCATTGAGGAGACTGACTCCCACCTTTTCTCCACTCAAATCGGCCCATTTTAAAGCCGGAACTTCCCATTTGGCTTTTTCTGTCGGTGTTTCGGGTCGGGTGGTTCGTTCCACTACACCACAAGGGGTTTCATAGGTGACAAAATCCGCTTCAATGGTCAGGGGAAATGCGGCTTTTACCATTACATTACGGTCTTGCCAATTCACGGTGGTGGCAATTTTTACCCAGGGGGAGTCCGCTTGGAGGATATACTCTTGAATAAAGTCCGATTGTCCCAATTGGCGAATCACTTGCACTCGTTGTTGCAATTCCCCTCGTTCTAGCCAGTGAATCTGTTTTAGAGTAGCAGGGGGAAGCGGATGTTGGCTATAATTGGGGTCAATATTCCAGGCATCCCAATATTGGCCTTTATCTGCAAAGGCTTGGAGTTTGTTGCCCGGTTCTTTGAGAGTTTCCCAATTATTTATTTTATCATAAATGCTGCTAAGATTGCCGGTTTCTGGGTCAATTATAACTCGCAATTTGTCAGTTTCTAGGATAAATTTGTCATCGGGTTCTGGAGATGAAGAAATGGGATTGAGTTCGGATTGCCCTAACCAAAAAACGTGATAGCCAATGGAGGGAATATCGAGGCATTCAAACAGGAGATGAGTGGTGGTGAGTTGCGATCGCACTGGATTTCCCTCACTATCATACACTTGCCATTCCATCCCAGTTGCAGCGGGTTCGGGTAATTCTAGGGAAACCACTTGCGATCGCTGCCAATTGAGAGAGTTAAACACTATCAGCGGTTGAACCGATCGCAAGGCAGCAGGAGGAACTCCCGCAACTTGTGAGGCGATCGCCGCAAATGCTTGTTCTAACACTTCCCGTCCCTGTTCTTCCGCCTCCTGCCAACCGAGATTCGCATCCAGATACACCTCCGGAATCGAGGAACCGGGTAAAATATCGTGAAATTGATTGAATAATACCGCTTTCCAAGCGGCTTCAATTTGCCCTTTGGGATACTCTGTTCCCGTCACCCGGGTAGCGACTGCCGCCCATAATTCCGCCTCATATAATAACCCCTCACAACGGCGATTCCATTGTTTTTGGTCGCCGTGAGTCGTATAACAGCCGCGATGAAATTCCAGATATAATTCATCCCTCCATACCGGAAACTCTCCCTGCTGTTGCAACTGGCGCAAATAGTTCTCAGCGGTGGTAAATTCCATTGCCGGGAAAAAGGGCGACTGCCGCCAGCGATCGCCAACTTCTAACATATCGCGAGTCGGACCCCCGCCATGATCTCCCACTCCGGGTAACCATAAACTCTCTTTTAGTCCCGTTTTTTGTTCCCAATCACAAGCATAATCCGCCATTTGCACCGGGTCAATTCCGGTGCCAATTGGGGCGGACATTAAACTAAAAATTTGCGTTCCATCGGGGGATTCCCACCAGAAAATAGGATAGGGAAATTCCGTAGTATCATTCCATCGCAATTTTTGGGTGACGAAATATTCGATGCCTCCTTGTTTTAACAATTGCGGCAATTGTCCACAGAATCCAAAGGTATCTGGAAGCCATGCCACAGGAGAGAGTTTCCCAAATTTTTCTAAACAATACTGTTGTCCATATAACAGTTGTCGGGAAATAGACTCACCGCTAATAATATTTAATTCCGGTTCCACCCACAATCCACCTAAGACTTCCCAGCGTCCTGCTGCAACTTCGCCTTGAATGTCTGCAAATAAATCTGGGCAGTTGTCTTCAATCCAAGCATAGAGGGCGGCGGTGGAATGTCCAAAGGTGAGGTGAGGAAATCCTGCCATTAAATCCAAAACGGAGGCAAAGGTAAACTCTGCAACATCCCAGGTTTCGGCAATGGGCCACAACCAGGCTAGGTCTAAATGGGCGTGCCCCAATAAAAACAGTTTACTGGTTTGTTGAAATTCTTGTTTCAACTTGGTTCGCAATTCAGCCAGGGACTGTTCAAATTGAGGAACATCATCGGGTAAGCTATTCCAGGCGATCGCCTCAATCTGGGTCTGTAATTGCTGCAATTTCGTCTCCGCATCGGATGAAATTCCCCAATACTTGCCAATTACCGCTAATTCGTCCGCAATAAACCCCGGATCAATGCAACTTTCATAACTCTGTTCATAGCTTTTTTCATAAATCCACAGCGATCGCACTAATGCCCCGCAGTCATGTCCGGGACTAACTAATCTTAAAGCAATATCAATCCCCTGACCCGGTTCTACTTCTTCGATAATCATCACCCGGGTCACACAATCAAATAAATCCCCCTCTTGGACTAACTCCCCATTCACAAAAATTTGGGCCTCATCTGCCCACCAAGTTAGGGCCAAGCGCAAGGTTAATCCCGCCAGGGGATACCCCTGCAACTGGTCCGGAACCTGATATCGCAACCCTAACCAGATCGTCTGCTGCCCTTGAGTCCAGGGGATATGTCCTTTCTCGTTCAGTGTGGCCCTCTGCCACTGGTCCCAGGTGTCCGCTGCTGTCCCTTCCTCCACGGATAAATCGGCAATTTGGTATCGCCAACTACCGATCGCATTCACCTGAGTCAGTTGCCGCAGTTTCTCAATTGATCCGGTTATTTTACTGTTTGGAGCTGCCATAAATTTGCTCAAATTTTCGATATGATTAAATGACGGGTTTCGGATTCTCCAGGCATTCTTTATAAAAAAACCCGTTACAGAGGTTCATATTGCGGATAGTCAATATGAAATCCCCCCCCGAACAAACTGATTAACTTAAAAATTATGTCCTCTTCCGGTCGATATCAAAGTAAATTATTCAATTTTCTGCAAGCGGGGTCTCGGAAACTGGCGACCCAGTTAGAAAAGGCCGGACAGCAGATCCGCTGGGTTGCCCAAACTGGGGGCCACTATTTACTGATTCCTGTCTATGCAGTGTATCAGGCCACGCGGTTGGTGGGAAAGCAATTGGCGGGAAGCGGTAACCCGTCGGAGTCTTCGGCAAAAACCCTGGGAACTGCTGAGGCGAATCCAGGGACGAGAGAATCCGACAGGTTCTCGGAAACCCCGTCAGCCGATCGCCCGATCGCCCGCGTCTTGAGTGGGGTCGAACTGGTAGCAGTTGCTGCAACAACAGCGGATACCGAGGAATCCTGGCAAGTCTTGGTTACAGAAGAGGACAACTCACCCCAACCCCAGGAGGTTCTCGCGTTAACTCCGGGACGGACTGGGTTGCGGCAACGGGTACTCAACTGGATTCCGGGGAAAATTTTAGCCCGGTTTGGGGTGAAAGGCAATCAGTCAGGAACCCTGGTCCCGGTGGCATCAACAAAACAATCCTTAACTGTGGCAACTCCCGCCTCAGCGATCGCCACTTCTCGTCCGGTGATTCAAGGGATTGCTACCCTGCTGGAAACGAGGAGTTTAGTTCTCATCAGCGATCGCAACCAAATTTTAGATATTCTCACCCCCGTCCAGCAGCAACAATTGCAAGCCAGAATTGAAGGGGAACTGGCAGCAGCAGCGTACAACCTCGAACCGAAAAGCTTGTCATCTGCCGGAACTGATTCGGTCCTCACAGGTTCGCCATCGCAAAAACAGTTACCGCCAGTGAAGCGATTGCGTCGCTTGCGTCAACTCTTAGCTGGAGTTCAACCCGTTCCTCTGGGCAATTTATTGGACCGGAGTTTAACCAAAGTTGGGGATTTGTTGCAACCCTCGGCCCTCGTTTTGCAACCGGATGGGGTGAGTGAAGTTCCCGAACCCCAGGGGACTGGATCCCCCCGCTATCAGGGTCAACCTAAAATTGCAGCAGCCTTGTTAAAGATGGATGCAGCAGTGGCGAGATGGGAAGGGATGCAACTGCCCCAGGGGGGAACCCTCAGCGAAACCGTGGCAGACAGAGGCGAGTCCATGCTGAAGGGGATTCAAAATCTGGCGATCGCCCTCGTCACGGACCCCCAGTCAGACACCACGGATTCTGAACTCTCCCAGGAACAGCAATCCCTATCCCTGCAAATGCAACGGTTGATTCAATCGGCAGTGGATTATTTCTTCGGAACCTCGGATCAGGCTTTAACCGGAGAGGGCGATCGCCCGTTGACTCATCTTGAAGTTTCGGGGAAAGAGATTGCACAAAAGTTTGAAAATGTCAAGCCTTTATCTGGAAATTCTGAGGCGGCGACTGGGCAGTTGTCCAGTAATCCGGAATTAGACAGGTTGCCGGACTCCTTCTGGGGAGTGGAGGCGGTGGAACAATTTCTGAACCCACCCTATCCGACCACCCGACGAATTGGGCAGCCCCGACCCGTGGGCAAACCCTCCCGCAGCAAGTCCACCAAAGGAAATCACCGGCGAGTCCAACCCCAGCGATCGGTTCCCCGGACCGCAGTCGAGCCCACCCCTACAGTAACCGTTGAACCCACCGCCCGGGTTAGCCGCCCTAGTCCGGCTGTTGACTCTCCCGCGCAATTGCCACCCCAGGTGCAAACTCCAGGGAAAAGCGACTGGATTGATGTGGAAATTGCCGGAGTGGAATATATTATGCACCCCTTAGAGCAAGCTTTGAAGTGGTTTGACCAAATCCTCGTCTGGCTGGAAGAGAAACTGATTCAAGGGTGGCAATGGGCAAGGCAACAACTGTTTAGTTAAGTAAAAACCGGCGGGGGTTAAAACCGGCGGGGGTTAAAACCGGCGGGGGTTAAAACCGGCGGGGGTTAAAACCCCCGCCTAACAGCTAAAGTCGTCTAAAGACGACTAAAAAAACCACCCGATAAGACTTATAGTCGGTTTCAACCGACTTTAGCTATTAGGCGGGGGATTTATCCCTTTAGCTATTAGGCGGGGGATTTATCCCCCGCCGTAGAGGCGCTTATAAAAGCGCCTCTACAGGCTAAAAGGTTCAAACCCCTATAGGTGTTAAGAATGGTGCAAGATCTCAGTTAAAACCGACTAAAAACACCACAGCATAAGACTTGCAGTCGTCTTTAGACGACTTTAGCTATTAGGCGGGGGTTTAAACCCCCGCCGGTTGGGGGTTTAAACCCCCGCCGGTTGTTGCTTTAAATAACCCCTGAAGGGGTTACTACAAACGTTAGGATCACCGGGAAGTTGGGGAACGAGCGATCGCCAACAGACGTCCCCCACCGCAGGGTGCAGGAAACCAAAAACCATTGGCCCATCTAAACTCGGGAACCAGACAAAAATATTTCTTAATAAAACGGGACAGCCTTCCGATATGATAAAAAAACTGGAGAGTCTTGATGGTAAACTCTCACAGCTTTTCCAAAAACTGGAGATATCTGTATGGTGACCCTTAAAATCGTAGTTTATGTTGTTGTCTCGTTCTTCGTGGCCTTATTTGTCTTTGGCTTTCTGAACGGAGACCCGGCCCGTAACCCAAAACGGCGCGACCTCGAATAATCAAGGGATATTCAGACCTTGATGGCGATCGCAGGGGCGGCCTTTTGGTCGCCCAAGCATCGCGAACCGGGGTAAAGGGTTCGCCTTTGGGCTATTGATTGTTAAGTCTAATCCTCTAAATATGCCTTACCCGGTTCTGCCTCCCCCACCCCCTGCTATTGTTACAAATGTTTCCCCCGAACCTATTAATTCGGAGGCGATCGCCGCTTCAGTGGATGATTCCGCAGCCGACTTGTCCGTAGAAATTCATCCCACGCCACCGGAAACCGTAGTCACTGAACCCGAGTACGGAGTCAGTTCTGCCGCGCTTTTAGGTCCACCGTTAGAAATCTCCTCACCGATGAGACGGGTTGAACCCCCGGTGAGTGTGGCATCCAAAGAATTAGAACAATCTGAAACCCCCATAACCGAACCCTCGGCGAAGCAACTCCCCGATCTGGAATCTCCTACAGAAAAAAACCCAGAGTCTGAGGCGATCGCGACGTTATCCATTAGTTTGAGATGGACCCTGCGTAACGCTGCTGCCTTACAAGACACTTCATCCCCTGGGGAATCGGCATCGGTGACCGAAACCGAACCCCAGACTCGGGATTTGTATCCTGAGGAGGAGGAAACCGCCGAACTCCCGGCGACAACAGCCGAGGAAACAGCGCAAACCCCTGAACTCCCGGTGACAACGGCACAAGAAACAGACCCGGAATCAGAGAAAACAGACCCGGAAGAGGCTGAAATTGTGGTGGAAGTTTCACCTGCTGGGCAAAATGCCACACCACCGATGATCGCCCCAGCGGATACGGTGGAATTAAAAGCCGATCGCCAGGAGTTCGATAACGAACGGCAAATTGTCACCGGAGAAGGCAATGCCAGAATGAGAGGGCGGGGCGCAGCAATCGACGGCGAACGCCTACAAGTTAATTTAGAATCCCAGGTGGCGATCGCCGAGGGAGATGCAGTATATGCCAAAGGACAGCAAGTCCTCCAAGGCGATCGCATTGAATATGACCTCGTGCAGAATCGCGGCGGCATTGATGGGGCCAAAGGAGATATTTTTACCCCCACCACAGCGGAAGACTTTTCCCCCAACCTCCCCACGGATGTCTCCGCTGCCGCCTTGCAACAACAGGATATCATGGACCGACTCCGGGCCGGAGAACCCCCCAGGCGAATAACTCCCGCCGGGGGTATCACCTTTGGCGGGGGGGGCGGAAGTCTTCCCACCTCGGGTGGAACCATCGATCGCTTTCGCTTTGAAGCCGATCGCCTGAATTTCAATGATTTGGGGTGGGAAGGGACCAATGTCCGGATGACTAACGATCCGTTTTCTCCTCCAGAGTTGGAATTGCGATCGCCCCGGGCCACTTTTCGTCCCATCTCGCCATTACAGGATGAAATTTTTGCCAAAAGTCCGCGTTTAGTCTTTGACGATCGCATCTCGATTCCTTTATTAAGAGAACGAATCATTCTCGATCGCAGTGATCAAGACCCCTCCTTAGTTCGCTTCGGCTATGATCAAGAAGACCGAGGCGGCGTTTATGCCGAAACCACCGTGATTCCCCTCGGAGGCAGCGGACCCGTTCAAATTAATTTAATTCCGCAATATTATATTCAACGGACCTTGACCGATGGCATTGGCACCCCCTCCCGCTTATTTGGACTCAAAGCGCGGTTGGCGGCGAATCCGACTCCGACGACTTCCATTGTGGGAGAGGCCAGGTTTACGGATTTTGATTTTAATGACGAAGAGGAGAATTTGCGGGGGACATTGCGGGTCCGGCAGATGGTGGGAACTCATGCGGTATCGGGAGAATATAATTATCGCGATCGCCTGTTTAATGGGTCCTTGGGATATCAAACCGTGCATCAAAATGTCGGATTAGTGGTGACTTCTCCCGCCATTGCCCTAGGGGGAACCGGCATCAATTTGAGCTATCAAGCCAGTGCACAATATATTAATGCCGATAGCGATCGCCCGGACCTTCTCCCCCTAGTTCGGGATAACAATCGCCTTGACTCTAGCCGATTTCAAGCCTCTGCTGCCGTTTCTCGGGGCTTTTTACTCTGGCAAGGAAAAGCCTTACCCCGGACAAGGACTGAAGGATTGCGTTATACTCCTGCACCCGTGGTTCCCTACGTCCGACTCTTTGGCGGATTAACAGGAGTTGCTAGTATTTATGGTTCCGATGATACTCAAAATGCCCTCACCGGAAGCATTGGCATTCAAGGGCAATTTGGGCATTTTTCCCGGCGCTGGCTGGACTACACCGGGTTTAATGTGAGTTTGTCGCGCATTTGGAAAGATGGGGAATCGCCCTTTTTATTCGACCGAATTGCGGATTCCAAGGTCCTCACGGCAGGGATCACTCAACAAGTCTATGGACCGTTTAGAGTGGGGGTACAAACCTCGTTTAATTTGGATACTGGGGAACGAATTAATACGGATTTATCGATGGAATATAGTCGCCGGACTTATGCGGTGAATCTGCGGTTTAGTCCAGAACGAGAAGTGGGTTCAGTGAGTCTGCAACTGAATAATTTTAGTTGGTTCGGGAGTGGGAATCAATTTTCCCCAACGGGCGATCGCTAACTCAATTAAAAGGTAGTCATAACGAGTTCGCAATCGCCGCTATGAGCGATCGGTGGAGGGGATGTCTCCGCAACCGGACTACAAAAATGTTAATAAGTAGCAACAAAAATGGGCCAGATACTCCCTTTCTGGTCCTAGGGATTTAATACTGCACTGGCGTCCTAGAGGCTTGATCCAATCGCGATCGGGCCTCCAGTCGGTCATGGTCCTTGCGGTTTTCGGGCAATATTTCACTTCAAACTTCCCTCTGAGGAGGGATGTCGTTTTTTGCGGTCCTAGAGAATAATTATTAGGGGTAGGTGGTTCAAGTGCATTCAAGGGTATTCTCGCTATAAGTAGTGTAGCATTTCTCTCTGATATTTTGTAAAAATATCCCGTATTTCCAACCCTAATTTATTATTTATTTTATATGTCTACTTTAAAACAAATTGCTATGGAGCTTAAAGATTTACCCATTTCCTCTTTATCCCCCGAAACGGCTATTGAGAGAAAAGTAGTAACTGTTTCTCCAGAGACCCCCTTAGACCAGGCCCTCGGGTTGATGCTGCCAGAAAAAACAGCCTGTCCCTTGCCCCCCGCACCTTGGGTAGACTCCAAAACCCGAGAAGACGTCGGGCCCATCTGTTTGTTGGTCATTGAAAATGAGCAACTGGTGGGCCTATTAACTGAATGGGATTTTGTCAGACTAGGCGCTGAAAAAGCCGAGTTAAAATACACCACCGTTCGGGATGTAATGACTCAAAATATTGTTACCATTAAAGAATCAGATTTTAGTGATATTTTTAGTGTTTTAAAGATATTTAGGAGCCATAAAATTCGGCATCTTCCCCTCTTGAACGACGGGGGAAATGTCCGAGGAATCGTCACCCTAGATAGCATTCGTAAAGTGCTAAAACCGGCGGATTTACTCAAGGGAAAACGAGTGGAAGAAGTGATGGCAACCGATCTAATTCATGTGCCACCCACCACCTCCGTTTTCCAAGCGGCTCATTTGATGTCTGAGTATCGACTCGCCGCGATTATTGTCACCGAAAATAGAGAACCGGCCCCAGAGCAAGAGGACCCGAATTCCCCATCATTTTCCTTGCCGGTGGGGGTGATTACGGAACGAGATATTTTGCATTTTATGGCGTTAGAACTCGACCTAGAGAAGATCCAAGTGGGAGATGTGATGAGCGAACCCCTGTTGTGTTTAAACCATCAGGAATCCGTTTGGACTGCTCATCAACAAATGCTGCGACGACAGGTCGAACGCTTGATTATTTGTGGCAATCAAGGGGAACTACTGGGGATTATCACCCAGGGAATTTTAATGCAAACCCTTGACCCCAGTCAACTCTATGGGGTAATTCAGGGATTAGAACAAAAAGTGTGGAAACTCCAAGCGGAAAAAGTTGAATTGCTGCACAGTCGCAATATTCAACTGGAAAGAGAAGTTAACCTTCGCACGAATAAGCTGCATGAACAGGCATCCCGGGAACGGCTGCTGAATAAAATTGCCCTGAGAATTCGGGAATCGTTGAATCTGCATGAGATTCTGAATACGACGGTATCCCAAGTCAGACAGCTTTTAAAAACGGATCGGGTGATTATTTATGAATTTGAACCCGATTGGAGTGGAAAGGTAGAAGTTGAATCGGTGCGGGATAAACACCTGTCAATTTTGGGGCAAACCCTTCAAGATAATTGCTTTAAGGAAACGGCACTGAGCTGGTATCAACAAGGTCAAACCCGGGCGATCGATGATATTTACAACGCCAACTTAAACCCTTGCCATATTGAGTTTTTAGAAGGGTTTCAGGTTCGGGCGAACTTAGTGGTGCCAATTTTGCAAGGGGAAGATTTATGGGGATTGTTGATTGCCCATCACTGTCTCGATCGCAGAAAATGGACCCCCTCAGAAATTGATTTCTTAGAAAAGTTGGCAACCCAAGTGGCGATCGCCATCAATCAATCCACTCTATTTCAACAAGCCCAAACTGAACTCGCTCGCGCCACCCGCGCCGAAGCCGAATTACAAAAATCCAAAGATGAATTAGAAATCAAAGTGCAAGAGCGCACTGCCGAATTAAAAGCAGCAAATGACCAATTGCAACGGGAAATTCAAGAGCGCAAGCAGGCCGAAATGGACCTGCTCTCTAGTCAAAGATTTATCCAAAGAATCGCCGAAACTACTCCGAATATTCTCTATATTTATGACCTTTTACAAGAAAAAGATGTCTATAAAAATCGGTCCATTGGGGAAATTTTAGACTATACCCCAGAACAAATTGAGGAAATGGGAGAAAACATTTTTCAAGAAATTTTGCATCCTGACGATGTAGCCCAGGTTACGGAACATTTCCAACAACGCATCCTCCTCAAAGAGGAAGAAATTCTAGAAATGGAATATCGGCTCAGAGACGCCCACGATCGCTGGCGGTGGTTTATCAGCCGAGATATGGTCTTTTCCAGAAATGCCGAAGGCTTACCCAATCAAATTCTGGGGACCGCCACGGATATCACCTCTCGTAAACGCGCGGAAGAAGAGTTGCAACAAGCCAATTTCACCCTCAAAGGATGGGTCAGCGAACTGGAACTGCGGAACCAAGAGATGGATATGCTGGGGCAGATGAACGAATTTTTACAAGCCTGCTTGAGCGTAGACGAAGCCTACAAAGCCCTGGACACACTGCTGCAACCGTTATTCCCGGGGACCTCCGGTGCCATATTCATGATCAATCAGTCCAAAAATTTGGTCGAGGCGATGGCAAAGTGGGGGGATGATCTGCCCACCCATACCTTCTTTTCGCCGAGTGACTGTTGGGCATTGCGTAGAGGTCGCCTGCATTGGATCGATCGCACCAATGCCGGATTAGCCTGTAAACATATTCACTCGAATAAAAACCCCGCCCAGTCCCTATGCGTGCAGATGATTGCCCAAGGAGAAACCTTGGGAATGCTCTACTTAGCCAGTGAAGACGAGCGATATTTGACCCCAGGGAAGCGCCAATTAGCGCGGACCGTTTCCGAACAGGTGTCTTTGGCCCTAGCTAACTTAAAACTGCGCGAAACCCTGCACCAGCAGAGCATTCGCGACCCCTTGACCGGGTTATTTAACCGGCGGTATTTGGAAGAATCGTTGAATCGGGAGATTCATCGGGCCTTGCGAACCAAGCGATCGCTGGCAATTGTGATGATTGATGTGGATCGATTTAAGCAATTTAATGATACCTTCGGTCATGATGCTGGAGATGCAGTCTTGCGAGAACTCGGAACCTTTTTGCAAACTAATGTCCGCACCTCAGACATTGCCTGTCGCTATGGGGGGGAGGAGTTGACCCTGATTTTCCCCGATGCAGATTTAGAAGATGCCGCCCGTCGAGCCGAGGCCCTGCGCCAAGGGATCAAGGAGTTGAAAATCACTCATCGCGGTCAAGTTCTGGATCAGATTACAATCTCGATGGGCGTCTCAGCTTGTCCCGATTGCGGGACTGACGGTGACGACTTGGTTAAAGCGGCAGATGCAGCCCTGTATCGGGCCAAAAAAGAGGGACGCGATCGCACCGTCGTTGCCTGCCCTTGAGGGCATCTCAGGGAGAAGTCACCCCAGGGATTTCCCAACAGAATCCTTTGGGGAGAGCAAGAGGAGGATTTCCGGGATTCGGACATCCAAAGCTGTTGCTAGGGGCGATCGCAGATGTAGGATTGAGAGACAATCACCCGTGGTCAAACTCGCGCATGATAGAGAAGATTGGGGATACCCGGTAGGCAATCCAACATGAACAAAGCGGCCCAGGATACTGCATTGGAGAGTGCAGCGGCACTGCTGACTCACTATAGTTTCGATCTCGGCGGCTACAGCACTGAGGAATTGATTGCCCAGTGGCTCCTAGACTATCCGTCCGCTTGGGTGCGTTTAGCAACCATTGAGGCGTTATATCAAGGACGGTATAAAGCCCTGTCCGTGACCCACATTTTAGCCTGTTGGAAACGCCGAAATCAGGCCCTCTATCATTTCAATCATGAATTTGAACGGTTAGTGAGTAGTCAACTGCCGAAAGGTTGGAAAGGGAGCGCGGACACAACGGAGAAAATGGCATCACCAGAGGGGTTGACAGAATTATCCCAAACGGGGGTATTCCCCAGAGCAATTCCCAGTTCAGACGTCCGGCACTTGGAACGGCCAACATTTCGCCAGCCTCTGCCGGAGAGTGCGGCATTGGAAACTGTGGCGATCGCCACGGACCCGGAGAATTCTGCCTTAGTGGACTCCGAAGTGCCCATCCCCGCGCCTGCAAGTGATCAGGAACCCGAACCGTTATCCCTTGAGCCAGGAGAGTCCCAAACCCGATCCGCCTCACCCTCCCAGACCCTCAATTCAGGGACAAAAGAGAGGGAAACGACAGAGATCCCCGAGGCGATCGCACCCAACTCCGATGATTTACTCGGGGACCTCTGGCTCGATCGCCCTCAACTGCAACCCATCCGTAACCCAAAACCCACATTCACCGATTTAGAGTTATCCTCGGAGTCCTCCATTGCGATCGAGGAGTCACACCGAGGGGACACAGAGGAGGCGATCGGCAACAACAGTCCCATCCACCAGTTCACCCCCCAAGAAACCTCCTCGGATTTCTACTCCAAGCTCAAAGCCGTCTCCCAAAAACAACCCCAACCGCCCCCCTAAATCCCGTTCGTAGTAACGCCTTCAGTCGTTATTTCCCCGTTCGTAGTAACGACTTCAGTCGTTTCTTCCCCCGGTTCGTAGTAACGCCTTCAGGCGTTCTAAGGGTTTTAAATTTAATCGACCTCTTGCATAAATCTCTTATACGAAATCCGGTATTTAAAGGTCTATAAAAACGGATTGTAGGGGCGCAATGCTTGCGCCCGGGGGAGGGCGCAAGCATTGCGCCCCTACAAATACCCCTTGACCCGGCTTGTTTTTATAGACTTATCAGTACCGGATTCCGTATTAGGGCCCTTTCCATTGGCTTCCCCCTTTTTACATGGGGTACTTTCCAGGGTTAGGATTTTACAAAAATCCTCTAGGCCGCAAATGCTCCTAACAACTACTAACCTACAGAAGTTAGCATCATTTCATCTTCCTGGGTTTGCATTTCCTTAAATACCGGAATCTCTTCTTTTCCTCCCGCAATATCCTGACCCACCACATAAAACTCTAGGGGATAAATCCAGTTTGTATCCATCGGTCCGTGAATTTGAATACCTGTCATGACGGCATATTCAAACATTGATGGATCGACGACACTGAACAAACTTTGGATATCTTTAGAGATAATTTGGGAGGCCAATTTGGTGATTTCAATTAAATTCGGTTTGTCTCCATAGTGAATGTTGGAAAGAATCTTTTGGCGAATGATGGTTTGTTCGACATCCTGCATATCCATTTCTAACATGAGCTTACCGGATAACAGTTCTTTGGCGATCGCCTCCAATGCACCACAAGCATGAGAAACTTTTTGGATGCCGTAACGGTAGACTTTGCCCACTTCCCCATCTTTAGAAATGGCAATGTGAGGCATGGCATAAAAGGCAAACCGCCGCTTGTCACCCACAATGGGCACATGATCAGTAGCAGCAGCTACCGCCGTTTTGCCCATCATCACAAACCCTGCCAAGCTAGAGCAATTGAATGAGTTTCCCCATTTGCGGACTACTTCAGTCAAAAATGGTTCAGTGATTTCATCCCGACAGAGGGTAGTCATGCCCATTGTATTTTTGTTTTCAAAACCGTAATCACCCAACGTTTCATAGGTGATTTGCATATAAACGGGCATGGGTAGAGCGCCTGGGAAGTGCTTCTGGAGAGCTTCGTAAAAGATGGGGTTTGATTCGGGTTTGTAAGCATCTACGGAATCTTTGATGCGATTGAGCCAGAGTGCGGCTTTGGAATAGTTGTTTTTTTGTACCTCTTCGATGGCTTGCTTAAAGTGCAACTGCACCCCCCAAACATCGGTAAAGAAGCGTTTTTCTTGCTTCATCCGGTCAAAGAATTCCACCATTTCTGCATGGGTGAGTTGGCCTTGTTTTTTGGCGATGTTCATCATCACCGCAAACACATCATCCGCCATTTTTGCATCACCACAAACATAGTAATGACACTGGGGATGACTGAGAATTTTCCAGATTTTTTCCGGTTGCTGTTCCATCAAGTTTTGGACATATTGCTTCTGCTCACCCAACCGAGAAAAAGCCACATTTAATTCAGTGAGAACCCCTTGATTTTGCCAAGTTTGCAACGGTTCCTGATAGATAAAATCACTGTGATTGCGGCATCCGAAATATAGACTTGCTTCCCCTAACGGCACTCCTTGGTTTTGCAGTGCTTCTCGATGCTGAAGGAAGGCGATTAAAGGAGAAACTCCCGTTCCGGGTCCTACCATCAAGATCGGGGATTGGGAATCAGCAGGAGGACGGAAAGCCGAAGTAATCACACCAATCCGCACCGAGGAACCCGGTTGCAGTCCAGCCAGATAGTTAGAACAAAGTCCCTGGCGTACTTTACCTGCATCGGTTTTAATTTGCAGTACACCTACGGTGATTTGAATTTGTCGAGGATGGAGTAAGGGACAGGAAGAAATGGAGTACAGCCGAGGTTTTTGCTTGGGTAACAATTCCAACAGGATACCCAGTTCAATGGGGGCCGAAGGAAATTCCTCCAACAGATCCACCACACTAATAAAGTTATCGGTGAGGTTCTTTTTGAGGGCGATACTATCGGGGTTTTCATCCCCCTGGCGCAAAATTTCTAACCAGGTTTCCAGGCGATATTTTTCCTGGGGGTTCTCTACAGTGGAATACAGGTAAGCTAATAACTCCGTAAAGGGTGCTCGCAATCCCAGATCCAGGTCTTCTGAGAAGACTTGATGAACTGTGCTAGGAACGGCAATAGGGGGTTGATCTTCTAAAGATTCACCGCTAGAAGTAACGTATTGAGCGGTAAAGTAAGCATGAGGATTAAGATTGAGGCGATCGCACAATCGCTGTACCAACTCGGGGGGATTGCAGGGATGCACAGCAACGTGATCACCTGTTTCATACTGGAGGTCAGTATTACTCAAATCCAAGGCAATAAAGCGAGTGGAACGACTACCCGCAATCACTTCTTGCAATAGTTCTTGATTGGCAACCACCGGAACAGGAATACCGCCTTCCCTTGCAGACAGGGGAAGTATCGCTTCCTCCAGGAAGGTAACAGCAAGTTTAGGGGTTGAAGTGGCAGTATTACCGGAGGTCGCATCTTCACCCATCACGCGGGAAACTAAGCCCAACCACTGTTTAAAAGTTTCGGCCTGTCCTTTAATTTCATCCCCTTTGTGAATCGGTACAATGCAGTTTGCCCCGGCTTTTGCCAATGCCTTATCTACGGAAATTGCGGCGGCGCAGAATTGTTCATAAACCGTGCTCCCAATGCCCAACACCGAATAATTTAAGCCTTGAAGCGAACCCTTGGGTTGTTGTTGTAACCATTGTAAAAATCGCTTACCTTTGCTGGGCATTTCGCCATTACCAAAGGTGGAAGTAACCACTAATAACAGCTTTTCTGAGGCCAGATTGTTGGTGTTGTATTCATCCAATGCCATGACCTGGGGACGGTAGCGATTGAGTTGACGGGCGGCCTTACGGGCAAAACCTTCTGCTGTTCCGGTTTCCGAAGCATAAAGAATCAAAATCCGGTCTTGTTTATTTCCGTCCTCATCGGCAACCACTGCGAGTTTTTCTAGATCCAATCCATCTTCAACTGCCCAACGGTCCGCGGCATGATGATAGGCCGGTTCTAAATAAAAATCTCGCATGGAATGATGCCATACTGGACATATACTGCCCCCGGTGGCGGGTACAACCCAAGCCCATTCGGCTGGACATTCTCGCCCCGCTTTCTTTTCCCGTAAATCATGGGTCATAAATTGACGGGAGGCGGTTTGGTGATCCACCATTGTCACCTTTGCTTGTTGAAAGGAGTAGAGAATAGCCGTGTTTAGTTCCAAGGCTACGCGATCGCGCCATAACGTTTGTTCAGAACTGGTATCTAATTTCAGAACTTGGGCAATTTCCTCCATTTTGTTATAGCGGTACTCATCGAGGAAATCCCGCATAATCTCGGTATCCATATACCAGCCATTGAAGGGCATACAGCCATAATGGATACCGCCCACATGAACGGAGAAGTTACTAATAGCAGGAATGGCATACCAACGCATTCCCAGGGCTTTAAATTCGGGAATTGTGGGATGTTCAATGTGCACTTCTAGGACTTCTTCCGGTTCCCAATGATACATTTTTGGTGCTTGACCGGGAACTTCAATCACCACAGGGAGGATGTCATAAGCGGTGGGGGGTTGTGGGGGTTGCCACCCTAATTTGATAATGGCCTTGGTTAGATCCAGATTGGCGGGATCGCCCAAAATGCTGCCATCGGGCTGTTGATAAGCTGCATAGCGATAGAGTTGGGAATTCCAAAAGCGCACGCCCCATCTTTCCTTAGGCTGTTTGGGACGAAATACGGTCATGGTGATCTGCAAATTGCCCCCATTGGTGGCAAATTTGACGTGTTCCTGACACTCACGGAACATTTCATCGGGATCCGTGACATGGCGGCGATCGCGCACTACCATATTATTCCAGGCAATTCGTCCTACACATTTTGAGGCGTTGCGCCATGCTACTTGAGTTCCATAGGCCAGTTCTTCATAGCTGTGGGTATAGGTGCCGGTGGCTTTGACTTCCTCTTTAATTTCTTTCCACCGTCTTTCCTTATCTTCTGCTTCCCATGCCTGTTCCGATGCAATCACATTTAGGAACTGTTTGGCTTTTTTCAGCAGCCGTTCTTGATTGATCATAGGCATCTTAACCACGTTCACTACGCGATCGAGCAATATCTGCCACCCCTGCCGTAGTTCTGGGGTGAAATTAGGTAAATATCGGTCAAACAAGATAAATAGGGTATCAGAGATCGCAGAATAGGCACAGCTAGGCACATCTGCAAAGCTGTGAACTTGCCCCAAAAACCGCAGTTCCTGCAACATCTCATCACTGCTACCCGTCTTCAGACAGCGCACTAGAAATTCTAAAGCTTGGAATAAATGTAGGGATAGATAATCCATATCTGCCCGCCCAAAAATCGGCAATACAAATGGATATTTCTCAAATAAAATTTGGTAAAATTCCATCCCCATTTGCTGCTTGTTCTGGCTAAACACCTCCCAGCAAGCTGCCATTTCTTTGAGTGTTTCCGGTGGTAATGCAGCTTCATAGTGATGGATCGCCTCTACCATCGGCAAAATTATATGGGTAGTGAAGAACTTGTAGAGGGCAGAATTCTCACTTTTGCTCAAATCTTCGCGGTCATATTCTTCTAAATAAGCCGTTGAGGGTAGCATCCACATCCACACCTGTCGCGCCTTTAACCAATGTTGAGGACGCATTCCCGTATCAGCAAAGAAACTTCCATATTCTGCTACGGTTTTAAAACCATGTTCCTGTTCTGGTGGCACACCTGTTAAGGGTTCTGCCAGGATAATTTGAGTTTCGGGTTGCAGTTGGTGAATGGCACAGTCGAACAACTCATAAAAAAAGTCGCTCATACTGTCAATGGCTTCACCAAATAAATACTCTAATTCTGGTTCTTCTAGCAGTAAGCGCTTGAAAAATTTCTCCATTTGGAGTTCTTTCCAAGCGCGCAATTTGTTCCATACATCTTTGACAATGACTTCTTCTGGCGGTGTCAGTATTGTGGGTTGAGGAAGCTCAAATTCTGCTTTTTCTGCTGTACCTTGAGTTCGCCGACGAGAACTATTTTGTTTGCTAAATACTGTAATGGTGTTGCTAATGGTTTCACTGCTGCTTTGGGTTAGACGGGCTTTCAGTTTTAACTCCGGGGCTTGTTCCCAGGTGGTGATGGGAAATTCCAAATCAGCATTACGTTCACCTTTTAGACAATCTTCTGTCGTAAATGTAACGGTTCCTGCATCTTGCCAGGGATGAGTAATGTCTCCTTCTCGATAGCAAAGGGTAATGGCGATCGTGCAGTCCCCTTGATTCTTTAAGTCCACTAGCCAGTTGGGCTGCATTCGGACAAACAACTCCTTTTCCAGGGAAGTCTCTCCCTCATGAGAGATTACCTGTACTCGACACTTGTACTTATAGCTATTACTAACCGGAAAGTCAGTAGCAGAAATTTCAGTTAGACGAATAATGCTCTGGTTATTAAGGGTTTCTAGTTCTTGCATCTTTACTTATCTTTACCTATAGAGTTAGAACAGGCGTAAGGAGACTCGGATAGTTGCAAATGAGACCCAACATTTTCGATTTTAATCTCTCCCCTTACCTCGGTTTGCCAGACGGGGATTAATTTGGGTTTTGCTCTCATTTAGCATGGGAAACAACATTAAACGACTCGGTGCAATGGCAAAAGCTGCCGGAATTCATCTGATTATTGCCACCCTAAAGCCCAGACAATAACGGGGTTACACCGAATTTCCTCTCAAATTTACCCGGAAGAGTTGCCCTGAGAACTGCTACTGACGCCGACTACCCTATTATTTTAGGCGGACAAGAAACATCCGCTACTTATCTGCTCGACAAAGGAGATTTACCCTACCCAATGGGCTCCCAGTTATATCGATTGCAAAGCCTATTTGCTTCAACGATTGACTTATCCCAGTCGGGATAGAGGGGCCTATTCCCGGCAACCTCATCTAAAAACATGAAATTCGGGCCTTTCCCCTTCTTTCATTTTCTCATACTTCTGTGCTGCCGCCGCCCGCTTTGCTGTGCATTTGCCGGTTTTCTTTGGGCGGTTGCACTTTCCCAAATCCCTGCTATGTAGTCACTTTGCCTTCCTTTTGGGTGGTATTCACGAAAGTGTAGAGTATTTCTCAGAATTCTGCAATCCCCTTTCAGGATTTTAAATGGCTTGGTTCAGAGGGACCCCACTCTATTTTCCCGTTTGTAGTAACGACTTCAGTCGTTATTTCCCCGTTTGTAGTAACGACTTCAGTCGTTATTTCCCCGTTTGTAGTAACGACTTCAGTCGTTATTTCCCGATGTTCGTAATTCAATCACCCAGTATTCCAAACCCAATGCAACCCTTGTCGGCAAAAATAATCGAGGGAGTTTTCATCAATTATTCTAATGCTTATCCCTTTAAAGTGATTGATGATAGGGCTAAGGAACCACTGAAGTCTGGACGTTGAACATAAGAGAAGAGAACGACTGAAGTCGTTACTACGAACAGTTAAGAACGACTGAAGTCGTTACTACGAACAATTAAGGAACGACTGAAGTCGTTACTACGAACAGTTAAGAACGACTGAAGTCGTTACTACGAACAATTAAGGAACGACTTCAGCGTAAATGATTGACAGGTGGATAGATTTAAGCTTCCTTGGGTTTTCCGCCCATGCGAATTTCACTGTAGAAAGAAGCTAGACTAAATCCATCCGATCGCTTAACAACATGAGTTCTTAGGCGCAAATTATCACTGGCAAACCAGATCCGTTCTTCTGTATAAAGATTGTCAGATTCCGCAATGAACGTCACTACATCATCACTGCCAATAATGTAACGACTCTGAGTTGGTAATGGCTCAGAAGTCGGGGATTTGCGAAGCAATTGGCCTTCATTCGGTTGAGAACCATTGCCGATCGCCACTAAAAGAGTTGAACCCGATTGTTTCGGTTCAGAGTCGCTGGGTTTATTTTCCCATCGAATCCGCACGCCACCTAATGCCTCTGCCGGATCAATGCCATGCTCTTGACAAAGGGCGATCGCCTCTGGGTCCTCCGATGACAAGGCATCCAGCCAAAGGTCAGTTGTGCCTGCTACAGATTTGACCGCAGGGAGATCTTGACAGGTTCGTTGGGAAAACCACTTCCCGGCACTATGTTGGAAAAACTCGATAATATCCATCAACGACGTAGGAGTACGAGGGCCTTGACTTGAACGGGACTTACGGTTGTACCCAATCGGTTCAGATCAATACTGTTGACCCATCCATAGCCTGGGGTGCATAACAGCCAATCCCGTAAGTCCGCTTTTTAATATCCTATGCTGAATCGTGCCTTCGTGACTCTAAGATTCTGTTGGCCCATTCTGCCAAGGGACCTCTGGGCCTCTCTGGGCCGATCGCCACTGCTACTCCGGTATCCAGGAGCAATTGTAGGGTGGGCACTGCCCACATAGCTGTTCGGACGGGGCATTGCCCACCCTACAATTGCTGGGTGAGGTCTCCTCCAAGGGCCTCTCTGGGCCGATCGCCACTGCTACTCCGGTATCCATGAGAAATCCCCGGTAAAATGGCAGGTATTACCTACGGTTCAAAACAGAACACTAAGAGAAAATGATGAAATTACCTCGTCTGCGTCAGATTTTACTCTCATCCTGCTTGGGATTGTTACTCTTGGTGAGTGCTTGCGGTGAAGTCCAAGAACCTTCCCGGTGGGATGGCGCACAGCAACAAAGTACAGAAGTTAACAGCGCAGCGGGTCAACCCGTCCCCGGCAGTTCCTTTAACCGCCTATTTCCCTCAGCCAGTGGGGGATATAGTCTCGTCTATACCCAAGAAAAAGAGGGGTTTGCCGAGGCCAAATTGCAACAAGGGAACCAAGATATGGCGATGTTATCCATTTCTGATACCGTCACCAATCCCAGTGCAGTGACAAAATTCCAGCAGAGTAACACCCGAGTCGGTGGATATCCGTCTTCGTCCCTGACGCCGAACGATACCGCGATTTTAGTGGGCGATCGCTTCCAAGTGAAAATCCAATCGCGAAATCCCGCCTTTACCGCCAGCGATCGCGAAACCTGGTTGCAGCAATTTAATCTCAACGGACTCCAGCAACTGAAATAATAAAAATTCCCCGTTCAAAGGCTAACCGATAGCAAAAAGCCGACTCTTACCCGTCCAAAAAATTACCATTTCACCTATTCCCCCTACACTAGGAGACTCCTGTGAGCAAAACAATCTTTCAGTTGGTTGACGAACTCCCCACCAATAACCTAACGGTTCACTCCCTGCGAGCCCTCGATTTTGTCGTTCCGGGTCAGTGGAATAACCTTGTGGGATTTGAAAACACCATTAAAAGCGTTACTGGCGTAACGGATCAAGCCGTCATCCAACAAATTGGCGATCGGGCCATCCAACTTTACAACGACAAATCCCAAGGCTATCAACGCGCCCTCTGGATCTACCAAACCGTCGATAGTTTTGGGGGAACCCTCGGCGCTGCCGCCCTCGCCAACAAAGTCGGAGAAAAAATCGGCTTACTCGGCTTCCTTAACAAAATTACCCCCCGAGCGGACAAAGCGCAAACCATCGACCTCTCCCTGAAAGTCGTCGCCGAATTAATTGCCTTTTGCCAAATCAACGGCATCCCCGGCGACAGCATCGGCGATTTTGTCAACTCCCTCGGCAACTACAGCGGCGAATCCCTGATGCGGATGACGGCCCTCGTCTGCTTTGATGGTCTGATTCCCCTGGGTCCCAACTTTGTCATGAAAGCCCAATCCGTAATCAGCGGATTGAATCCCGGCGACTTACAAGAAAATGGAATGTTTAAAAAACTCAGTAGCATGATTCCTGGAGGAAATCCGGCGGGTCAACTGGGTTTTATTGGGCAAAGTTTCGCCTCCACCTCCGGTTGGATGAATAACTTTGTCGCCTCTCGCGGATTAACTCCCCAAAAAGTTGCCAACAGCCTTCAGCAATTTATCGAAGTATCCGATGATAAGTTGGACTATTTAGCGGCGTTCTTGGATATGTCCACCAATTACTATGAGCATACAGGGATTCAAACCCTAGCTCATCGGTTGATTGAACGAGCCGTTGCCGAGATTTAATTGAGGAGAAACCATGTCAGCAGACAAACCTAACTCAGAGGAAGCATCCACAAATCCGACGACTCCCCCGGCGAATCCGAATGCGGGAGAATCGGTGACTCCAGCCGCCTCTAAAGAGCAGGCCCCGAGTATCGAAGAACCCCAAGCAACGGATATGCCAACGGCAAACACTCCCGATCCGGCGAGTGCTAATCCGGAAGAGAACCCGAATGCGGCAGCGGAACCCAAAGCCAAAAAACCAGCAGCCAAAGCTGCTGCTAAACCCCCAGGGAAGGCAGCTAAGGGAGAGGATGCCAAACCGGAAGCAGCCGCGAAAAAGGCGAAGGCTCCAGCCGTAGAAGATAAACCCTTTGCGGAGTTCATCGAACAGGATTATATCCCGGCCTTGAAAACGGCCCTCGCCCAAAAGGGGATTGAGGACCTACAAATCGCTTGGTCCAAGCAAAAAGTGACCATGCCCGGTTTTACCTCAGAGGAAAGCTGGGCGCAGGTTAAGGGGGATTGGTTGAACGGATCCCGTCATTTCCGGGTTTATTTCCCCACGGAGGATATCAAAGGACCTAGAGCGTTTTCCTGCTTTGAGCGGGTCAGCCAACCGAGCACTTTAGAGCCCTTCTTGATTGACGAACGTAAGATTGACCTCGATGGGTTGGTCTTTTATGTCGTGCAAAGACTGACGGCTCAAAAGTGGGTAACTCGTAATTAGTCCTCACAATTCGTTGAATCGATAGATGACGACTCCGGAAACGGGGTCGTTTTCTACGCTGACATAACCGGCGGACACCATCTGGGTGAGGGCTTGTTCGACTTCGCTAAAGCCCCGATTAGTGTCCATGACAGCTTGGGTGACGGAAAGGTAGCCCCCTCGGACTTGGGCGGCTCTCACCAGGGCGATCATGAGTTGATCTTGGGTTTGCAGGCTGAGGGTTTGGCTAATCGCATTTTGGGGAGCTAATGGGACTCCAGTTTCGGATATTCCGAGTTTTTTTCTCATCTTGTCTTGGTATTTATCCACCATCCCCGGCATAATAAACGCATCCACCATTTGACCTAAAAAGAACAAGTTCCAGGTACAAAACCACAGGACTCCGGTGACGTATTTGCCGTTATAAAACCGATGCAGGCCCCCCACTCCAAAAAAGCCTGCCATCCATAACAGGTAACTGACCCCGAGTCTGACGGATTTTTCTTGCTGCAAGCGAGTCATTTGCTCCCCTAACTCCTCCACGGATGACAAGGCATTCTTCGGGGGGGTGAGGGCGGGTTTCGGGGCAGATCCGGTGCGGTTTAAATCGGCAAGGACTTGGGTGACGGAACTATAGCGCCGAGATAGGGGCTGTTGCAGCATTTTGTCCAAAACCCGCCGTAAGGAATCGCTGACGGGATTATCGACGAGATAGTCCGGCCAGATCCAGGCCCCTTCTCGGGGGTCGAAGAGTTCAAAGGGTTCGATTTGGGTCATCAAATGGATGCAGGTGATTCCCAGACTGTAGATATCGCTGGCAAAGGTGGGTTTCCCGATCGCCTGTTCAGGGGCTGCATATCCGGCGCTACCGATGACGGTGCCGCTTCTGCCGATACTGGTGCCGGTGACGGCTTTGGCGGAACCAAAGTCTACTAAAACAAGTTGTCCGTCACTGCGCCGCCGGATGATATTTTCAGGTTTGATATCCCGGTGAATCACCTGGCGATCGTGGACATATTGCAGGACTGGGAGTAAGTTATTCAACAGTTGGCGAATTTGGGAGTCGGTGAACGGACCAGAGAAGGCCAGTTCGTCTGCCAAATGTTGTCCATCGATGAATTCTTGGACTAAATATTGCCGTCCTTCCTGTTCAAAGGTTGCCAGCAAGTCGGGTATTTGGGGATGTTGTCCCAGTTGTTCGAGTTGGATGGCTTCTTGGCGGAAGAGTTGGGAGGCTTTGGGGGAATTACTGTTAATCTGGGCGTCGGGGTGGAATTGTTTGATGACGCAGCGGGGTTTGGAGGGTTTGTATTCGTCGATCGCCAGAAAGGTTCTGCCAAAACCACCCGCCGCGATCGGTTGGATGGCACGGTAGCGATCGCCCAACCTTAACCTCGCGCCACAATTGGCACAATATTGCGCCCCATCCTGGTTCTGGGGCTTCTGACATTGAGGATTTAGGCAGAAACTCATAAACAATAAGCGATAGTGATGCCTGTGCTTTCATGTTGGCACAACTCCCCCTCAAGATGCTTGTCCTCCTCGGAGGAATCCTCACCCCTCCCCCACGTCCAAGGGTAGGTTTTTACGCTCACTGCACCTGATGGTCCCCTCCCCTTAGCAAGGTCCGGGTTAGGGTGGGGTCCACGCGCAAGAGCGAGCGCTCCTCACTTAGAATGGCTGGGTAGGAGGGTCCACGGGCAGAGGTGGCGATCGCCTCTCATGAGTGCTTGACGGGGCGGTAAGCGGAACTATCCCGTAGGGAAGCGCCACGTCACGGAGACCCCACCCTAACCCGGACCAAGACACAGGGGAGGGGACCGGAAAATCACTTGTAAGCCCCTCCCCCATGCCCCTCTGAACCCCTTCCCCGACGATGGAGAGCCTCAAACAGCCCTCCTCTCAACCGCCTTTCTCTCCTCGGTGGGCTTTTCCCTGGCGAATTTTTCCCCCAAACTTTACAAAAATTGACGTGGTTTTGTGAATTTTTACCCCTTGGACTGTTCCCAAAGTCTCATACCCTGGTAGACTGGAGTTCGTAACCAGGCATCATTCATCAAAATGCCGAGCGATCCGCATCAAGAGGTCGCGCCTTTGGCGTAGCTTCTGAGTCGGTCTCCACCTCGCCTAAAGCAAATCAGCTATAACACCACCCTCACCGACACCTATGGTAGATTCCCTAAAGAAACCTGCGTTTGAAGAAATCCGCCCGGGGGTTAAAGCTCCCGCCAAGGACACCATCCTGACGCCGCGCTTCTACACCACGGACTTTGATGAGATGGCGCGGATGGACATCTCCCCCAACGAAGACGAACTCCAAGCCATTCTCGAAGAGTTCCGCGCCGACTACAACCGGCACCACTTCGTTCGGGATGAAGAGTTCAACCAATCTTGGGATGGGATTGATGGGGAAACTCGTCAACTGTTCATCGAATTTCTGGAACGCTCTTGCACCGCTGAGTTTTCTGGGTTTCTTCTTTACAAGGAACTCGCACGCAAGCTCAAAGACAAAAATCCGGTTCTAGCTGAGTGCTTTTTGCTGATGTCCCGAGATGAGGCACGTCACGCCGGATTCCTAAACAAGGCGATGAGTGACTTCAAACTATCCCTGGATTTGGGATTTTTAACCAAAAGTAAGAAATACACCTTTTTTAAGCCGAAATTCATCTTCTACGCGACCTATTTATCGGAAAAAATTGGGTATTGGCGCTATATCACCATTTATCGGCATTTGGAAGCGCATCCTGAACATCGGATTTATCCAATTTTCCGCTTCTTTGAAAACTGGTGTCAGGATGAAAACCGCCACGGCGACTTCTTTGATGCCTTGATGAAGGCCCAGCCTGAAATCTTAAACGATTGGAAAGCAAAACTGTGGAGCCGTTTCTTTTTACTCTCGGTTTTTGCTACCATGTTTTTGAATGATATTCAGCGTTCCGGATTCTACGCGGTGCTCGGTCTCGATGCGCGTGAGTATGATATTCACGTCATCCGCAAGACAAATGAAAATGCGGGACGGGTTTTCCCGGTAATTTTGGATGTGGATCATCCAGAGTTCTTTGCCCGATTGGATACTTGCACGCAAAATAATGCTAAAATAGCAGAAATCGCAGGTTCTAACCAGCCTAAGATCGTGCAGTTTTTCCAGAAGCTACCCCTTTACATCTCAACTGTCTGGCAAATCGTGCGGCTTTATTTGTTGAAGCCTATTGATAAAACCGCAGAACAAGGGTTGGCTCACTAGATAGTTTTCCGGTTTCGCTCCTCTGTTGTTTCGTCTTTCGGCTCTGCTGACCGCAGAGCCGTTTTTATTGGTTATAGGAGGGTTGCCGGTGGGGAGCTCTACTTCATGAAAGCCAGAGGTCTAATCGGTGGATTCAGCAAAGAGGGGCCAAGCAAAAGGACGATTGCGATCGCCCACAATCCGTTCAAAGGTCGCTAAATTTTCCGGGGAAAGTTCCTTTTGCCCGCGCAGATCCAGCTTAATCTCAAAGTTCATCTGGTCATAGTAGTTCCTGTGGATCTCTTGCACTTGTTGTTGCGCCTGCTGTCCCCGATACTTCCCAATCATGGCATTGGTCCCGCGACTTCCGACAATGTGATGATGTTCAGGCTTCCAATACTCCCCAGGCAAAGTTAACCCCCGGAATTTGCCAGTTTCAATCCCTGAAAGGGATTTAGGGCCATTGAGACCCTTGATTCCAGAAAAAGAGTCTTGCAAGCAATCTGAGGTTTCAATCCCTGAAAGGGATTTAGGGCCATTGAGACCAAGGGAGGAGCCGGATTTGGCCAGGTAAACCTGTTTCAATCCCTGAAAGGGATTTAGGGCCATTGAGACCGGGACCAAAAGTAGGAGTACAGCTTCTTTTGGTCGTTTCAATCCCTGAAAGGGATTTAGGGCCATTGAGACCAACAATGGCATTATCAAGCTACAAGAATCCTTCGTTTCAATCCCTGAAAGGGATTTAGGGCCATTGAGACTCGGTTAGGCTCTTTTGCTGTCGTGTATGATGTCTCTGTTTCAATCCCTGAAAGGGATTTAGGGCCATTGAGACCTGCGGGTTTGAGAGATACGCCAAGGCTTCAGGTTTCAATCCCTGAAAGGGATTTAGGGCCATTGAGACAAATGGTCCATCCTTGGTCTTCGCATACCGAAGTGTTTCAATCCCTGAAAGGGATTTAGGGCCATTGAGACGAATTAGAGAAAAAAGTTGAGGACTGGGAGAAAGTTTCAATCCCTGAAAGGGATTTAGGGCCATTGAGACCAGGCTATTGAAGCTGAACAGGTTCAACGGTCTCGTTTCAATCCCTGAAAGGGATTTAGGGCCATTGAGACAAATAGTGGAATTCGCTCCATTCACACCGGCGCGTTTCAATCCCTGAAAGGGATTTAGGGCCATTGAGACCAACCAATTCCCCAACCGAAGAAGAACCAATCAAAGTTTCAATCCCTGAAAGGGATTTAGGGCCATTGAGACGGATGAAGGCTCTACAGTCTTCCTCGCTTCCTCCAGCCCGGTTTCAATCCCTGAAAGGGATTTAGGGCCATTGAGACATTTCCGGGTTCGCTGTTGAGGCGAAGATTCACCGCGTTTCAATCCCTGAAAGGGATTTAGGGCCATTGAGACGAGGATAGCCTTCCGGCTGGCTGGCAATTGGTTAGTTTCAATCCCTGAAAGGGATTTAGGGCCATTGAGACCCCAAACTTATTTATTTGGCAGATTGAATCCCAGGTTTCAATCCCTGAAAGGGATTTAGGGCCATTGAGACGAGAGTAAATCCAGTGCGATCGCTCAATCCGAATCAGTTTCAATCCCTGAAAGGGATTTAGGGCCATTGAGACTTACGCGGATCCGCGTTCTGCCTTTGGCCTGCCTTTGTTTCAATCCCTGAAAGGGATTTAGGGCCATTGAGACCTGGGTTGTTCATCGCCATCCTGGTAAAGACAGCTGTTTCAATCCCTGAAAGGGATTTAGGGCCATTGAGACATCCGCCCTGTAGCCTCTCCGAGCGCACCACCCAAGTTTCAATCCCTGAAAGGGATTTAGGGCCATTGAGACGAATTGAGAAAGTTCCGTCAGCCGCCCCAAGATGAAATTTGTTTCAATCCCTGAAAGGGATTTAGGGCCATTGAGACCCAGCAGGTCGCGGCATGGTTGGGTCATTCTCCCGCCATGTTTCAATCCCTGAAAGGGATTTAGGGCCATTGAGACGGGACCCAATTCTCACAGGTTTATGGCTGTATATGCCGAGTTTCAATCCCTGAAAGGGATTTAGGGCCATTGAGACTACTTCGCGCACAAACCGCAGATTTAGGACATGGGTTTCAATCCCTGAAAGGGATTTAGGGCCATTGAGACTTGATGAAGCCCTGGGGCTAACAATGCGAGAGAGGGTTTCAATCCCTGAAAGGGATTTAGGGCCATTGAGACTACACCGAGCGGGTTTCGAGCTTCGATTTGTGCGTGTTTCAATCCCTGAAAGGGATTTAGGGCCATTGAGACGGGGGATTATGCCAAATCCATTTGTATCTCCCAAATCATTAATCGTTTCAATCCCTGAAAGGGATTTAGGGCCATTGAGACTGATAACGAAGCGATAGAAAGAGGAGAAATAATTTAAGTTTCAATCCCTGAAAGGGATTTAGGGCCATTGAGACTCCCGGCTGTTAATCGCGTCTAAGAATTTTTCCATGTTTTGTTTCAATCCCTGAAAGGGATTTAGGGCCATTGAGACTGAATTTATTGAGGAACTTGAGCGGACATTCAACGTTTCAATCCCTGAAAGGGATTTAGGGCCATTGAGACTCAAGGTTTTCGGGGTTAACATACAGTCCATGAGGTTTCAATCCCTGAAAGGGATTTAGGGCCATTGAGACCATCGAAACCCCCGCCAACTTCCCAGCCCATGATTTGTTTCAATCCCTGAAAGGGATTTAGGGCCATTGAGACAAAACTTTGTTGCCGATGAGCGTTATAGAAATAGGTTTCAATCCCTGAAAGGGATTTAGGGCCATTGAGACAGCCGGTGGTTGAAACCTTTGGTATATGAAGTTTTCAAGGTGCATTTTCGCGAACATGGAATAAAAATACCATTACAGAGGCCAAGTTGTAAATAGGTCGGGTTCATTTTACTCTTAAATCATCTCCCCATATAGGTTTCAACATTTGCGCGAACCGAAAGACCGGGTGAATAGCGCTCAAAGCTTGAGCTGTCAAGGATTTCAGGCTCTATTTTGGAACCCTTGATTTCTACAGATTAGGGTTCGCGCTAAAAAGAGGGTTGAATCTGTCGGTTTGACTCGGGTGGTAGGTTTTATTTTTATTTTATACCCTTGGCTCAGGTTTGGAATCGTTTAATTTGAGGAGACTAGGGAACTAGGTGAGAAATTGAGTTGTTTTCCGTCTTACAAAGGGAGAGCGTCGATCGCCGCAAAATCAACTCATTTCCTGATATCCAGTCCGGTTAATCTGGCCTAAACCCGTAGGCTTGGAGGGTGAATTCACGCGGGCAAGGCAAGAAATCGGGAATAGGCTGTGGAATAATCAGGCAAAATAAATGCAATGTGAGAATTTCAGGCAACTGAGTACCCGATTATTGTATAATTCTTGTAGTTATCGCCAGAGATGGGAGGCCGATCGTCCTTAAACCCCCTGGGTAACTCAACGGGCGATCGGCCTTGATGACAAGTTATAATCGCGATCCGATGCCTAGACCGAGTTTAAACCCGGTTTGGTCCATTCTGCTAATAACGCCACCCCTTTCCAGACTCAACCCTCCCAGGTGGCGTATTTGTTCATGTCATACTAACCATGCCGTTGCTCATTCATCCGAGTTCAAGACTATGCCTAATCCAACCCATCGGGACTCCCTGCCGATGCCAGATCCGGTTTCCTCTCCCTGTACAGTCAAGGGAAAGCAGAGAACCCAGGAAAGCAGTAGAATTTCTGAGTCTGTGCCATTGTTTCAATCCCTGAGTTCCCTTTTCCCCAGAAGACTAAAGGGTTATCCCTTCAAGTGCAGTGTCGGTTTGGTTTATCTGGCCCTGCATCTGGCCGGGAATTGGGGCGGGACTCCTGTGGCATCGGCGAGGCCCCTGTTAGCCCAGGTTGATAACTCCCCCCTGGATTCAGAACCCTTGAACTCCCAGACCCTGGACTTGAGTCCGGAAATCATCGAAGGCAGTCCGGTCCTCCAACGGTGGTTACAAGAAGTGCCAAATGTCTTAGAAGAGATTCACAATGACCCCAGTTTTCGGACCCGAGTGCGGGTGGGATATGCCCAAGTCACCTCCTCCGATGACGGCAGTGGCGTAAATGTCGGGGTAGAAGATCTATTCCTCGGGGACACCCGATTAACCGTCAGTGGAGATTATTTTGCCGGAAGTGGGGGATTTTCCGGTGGCGGTGCTCAGTTGCGTTATTATGTGCTGCCCTTGGGAGGGTATTTCAATCTAGCACCCGTGGTGGGATATCGTCACATTGAGGGAGAATCTTACTCCACCAGTGGAGTGGAATTGGGGGGACGCGCTATGTTGGTGCTCTCGCGCACAGGTGGGGCAGATTTGTCTTTAGGATATAGCGTGGTGGGGATAGGTGGTGATCAGACTGTCGGGGTGGGGACTTTGGCCGTCGGGTATGCCATCACGCCTCAATTTCGCCTCTCCACGGATATCCGGCGTCACGATGCGGATGGGGATAACGATACTCGCTTTGGGATTGCCCTGGAATGGATGCCCCGACTTTAACCTCGCAATGGCCCTGTAGGGGGAGCGATTTGACCCCAAAACCAAAAATCGCCCGGGAAGGCGACTGCGAAATGCTTTGATTTTACAAAGGCGGCACCCGGATTCGAACCGGGGGTAAAGGTTTTGCAGACCTCTGCCTTACCACTTGGCGATGCCGCCGCTTTTGTGTCATGAATTTCTATTGTAGCAGAGTTTGGTCAGGACGCAAGAGCCGTGGGCAAAAATCTTAGTCCAGGCGATCGCCTCTGTTGGTTGGGGCATTCTGTTCATCGGGATTGACATAGTACCTGTATGATTAATGGAGTTGCCCGTTTGTTTGCCTAGCAATGATCCCAGCCCCTCCTTTGCGATTAGCTCAAATCACGGATCTTCATTTATTTGCCCGCCCCGATCGCAAATTGCTTGGAGTCCCCACCCTTTCATCCTTTGAAGCGGTTTTAAGGGGATTACTCTCCCTGAATTATGCCCGAGATCTTCTACTAATCACCGGAGACCTCTCTCAAGATGAAACCCCGGAATCTTATCAAGTTCTCCGGGATTTAATCCGTCCATTGCAAGTTCCCACCTACTGGGTTCCCGGCAATCATGACAATCTCTCCGTGATGGAGTCGGTTTTAACCGAGTCTCCCTTTTGTGCGGACAAATCCTTTGAAATGGGCAATTGGCGCTTTATCTTGCTCAACTCTCAGATACCCGGGGCCGATGGAGGACGACTCTCAAGGACGAGTTTGGAGTGGTTGGACTGGGAGTTATATAAAGCGGGAAAACAGCCCACCTTTATTGCTCTGCATCATCCCCCGTTTCCCGTAAACTCGGAATGGTTGGACCAAATTAATCTGGAAAATGCTGAGGCATTTTTTGCAATTTTAGACCGTTATCGCAATGTGAAATTGGTGGCTTGCGGTCATGTTCACCAAAATTTACTGTTTTATCGGGAAAATGTGGCTTATTTTGCCACCCCTTCGACTTGTGTCCAGTTTATGCCGAAAAGTATTGAATTTGCCCTAGATGATGCGGCCCCAGGGTTTCGCTTATTTAATCTCTATCCCAATGGCACTTGGGAAACTAAGGTGGAACGAGTGGCGATCGCCGCGCAACCGGATTTAACTGCCCTGGGATATTAACAAAAACCCGCACCCTCAAATGTTTGTAGTAACGACTTCAGTCGTTACCCCGTGATGAAAGCGTCAGCTTTCGTCACGCCCCACCTCGTTGGAAGATCCAGCCCCTAAACCGGCGATGAAGTCACTGATGGTGCTTGTCATGGCATCAGCCATGACAAGAGAGCAACGACTAAAGTCGTTACTACGAACATGAGCCGGGTTCCGTCTTAATCATATCCAGCCTGGATCAGGTGCGATCGCAGCCGAGGACTTAACCCTTGATGATATTGCGGATAAACCGGCGATCGCTCGACTAATTCCCACCCGGCGGGTTCTAATATCCGTTTCAGTCTATCAACCTGGAGATGAGGATAGTCCGGATTAACTTCATCCGTCGGTCCGATTCCGCCTAAATCTCGGCATCCCGCCTCTAAGCAAGCTAATAAAATCTCCGGTTCCTCAATTAAATTGGGCGGGACTTGCAAGGCGACTGCCTCGGGTAAAATCTGTCTAGCTCTAGCAACCTCTGCGGGTAATTCCCTCAAGTCGAATCTGGGGGCCTCCCCGCTTTGGTGAGTTCCCAGGCGATAGGGTTGGATAATCACTTCCTGGATATGGCCCCAGCGCTGGTGAATTTGACCGATCGCCTCTAAAGTCCCTTGGCGATCGCCTGGAGTCTCCCCAATTCCCAATAATAATCCCGTTGTAAAGGGAATTTTCAGTTCTCCCGCCCATGCTAATTGTTGCAGTCGCAGGGATGGCACCTTGCTGGGGGCGTGACGATGTACGGTTTCCCCCAAACTCGGGGTCACCTGTTCCACCATTAATCCCATTGAAACATTAACGGTTTTCAGCTTTGCCATTTCCTGAAAACTGAGGGGACCGGCATTGGTATGGGGCAGAAATCCTAGTCCCAGGGCCAATTCACATAACTCATAAAGGCGATCGCACCAGTCTGGACGCTTCTCAGAATTCGGATGCACTTCGCCACTGAGAATTAAAATTTCCTTAATCCCAGTCCCCATAAGAGATTTCAGGATTTGTTCCGCCTCGGGTAATTCTAACCAGGGGCTTTTACCCGGGTCCTGACGAAAGTTGCAGTAGCTACAGCGGTTAAAGCATTCGTAGGTTGGAACCAAGGTGTAGGCGGGACTGTAGGTGATCCGACGGGAGGCAGAAGGAGTCAGCATGGCAATTGATAAGAAAATCTAATAGCAATAATCAGGAAAAATTTTTATGAAAACCCTTTACAAAGCTTAACAAGTTGTGTAAGGTAGTAAGCAAGGTAGAGAAACCTCTACCGACTACCTCGAAAACCTCATAGCAATCATAAGAAATATGACGACAACCTTACAGCAGCGCGAGAGCGCCAATCTGTGGGACCGCTTTTGCGAGTGGGTCGCCTCTACCGAAAACCGCCTATATATCGGCTGGTTCGGTGTGTTGATGATCCCCACCCTCTTAAGCGCCACCGTTTGCTACATCATTGCCTTCATCGCCGCTCCCCCCGTTGACATCGACGGTATCCGGGAACCCGTTGCTGGTTCTTTGCTGTACGGAAACAACATCATCTCTGGTGCTGTTGTTCCTTCTTCTAACGCAATTGGTCTGCACTTCTACCCGATATGGGAAGCAGCCAGCTTGGATGAGTGGCTCTACAATGGTGGCCCTTACCAGCTCGTGATTTTCCACTTCCTCATCGGCATCTTCTGCTACATGGGTCGTGAGTGGGAACTCTCCTACCGCTTAGGAATGCGTCCTTGGATCTGCGTCGCTTACTCTGCACCTGTTGCAGCCGCTTCCGCAGTGTTCTTGATCTACCCGATCGGACAAGGTTCTTTCTCTGACGGTATGCCCTTGGGTATCTCTGGAACCTTCAACTTCATGTTGGTGTTCCAAGCTGAGCACAACATCCTGATGCACCCCTTCCATATGTTGGGTGTTGCCGGTGTGTTCGGTGGTTCCTTGTTCAGTGCCATGCACGGTTCTTTGGTGACCTCCAGCTTAGTTCGTGAGACCTCTGAAACCGAATCTCAAAACTACGGTTACAAATTCGGTCAAGAAGAAGAAACCTACAACATCGTTGCAGCTCACGGCTACTTCGGTCGTTTAATCTTCCAATATGCTTCCTTCAACAACAGCCGTTCCTTGCACTTCTTCTTAGCTGCTTGGCCGGTTGTGGGTATCTGGTTCACCGCTTTAGGTGTGTCCACGATGGCCTTTAACTTGAACGGATTCAACTTCAACCAGTCGATCATTGATTCCACTGGTCGTGTGGTCAACACCTGGGCCGACGTGATCAACCGCGCTAACCTGGGTATGGAAGTGATGCACGAGCGTAATGCTCACAACTTCCCCCTCGACTTGGCTGCTGGCGAAGCAACTCCCGTTGCTTTGACTGCTCCTTCGATCAACGGTTAAGTTTTAACTGAAGATTTAGACTGACTCTATACGCGACATATAGTCAGTCTGTAAGATAAAAAGCGTCCCTATACAGGGGCGCTTTTTTATTGGCTAAAAATAATGAGGGGGGTTTATATTGAGGGAAGGACAGGGGGTGTTCATAAGATTAAGGGTTAGAGACAGGTCAAAGCATGGTGAGGGAGAGTGTTGCATGAGTCGGATTTTCGATGAAGTTCAAGAGGGAATTTTATTTATTAATGTTCGGGGCGATCGCCTGGATTATTTGAACCCTGCGGCAGCGCAACTGTTTGGGGGAACGGTGGCGGGGTTTGAGAAGCAGCCGGAGTTGTGGATACAGGGAATTGAACCGCAATGGCGATCGCAGGTGGTTCAAGCTTTAGCGCAGGTTTGGGAAACCGAAACCGTGGAGGTGAACTACTCCATTGTGGGGATTGACGGGCAACCCCGGGACCTGCACAGTAAATTTTGGGCGATCGCCGATGATGAGGGGACGCCGGTGCGGATTGAAGGCACCCTCAATGAACGTCGCCAACCCGAGGAACTGGAAACAGCGATCGCACAATGGTTCAATTTATCTCTGGATTTACTCTGTATTGCCGGGACGGACGGTTATTTTAAACAATTAAATCCGGTATGGGAAACGATATTAGGATATAGCACAGAGGAATTGCTCTCCATCTCATTTTTAGAGTTAGTCCATCCCGAGGATGTCGCCTCAACCCTGGAACAAGTGGCGAAACTTTCAACCGGCGAAAATAGCATTTATTTTGAAAATCGCTATCGGTGCCGAGATGCTTCCTATAAATGGATTGGTTGGAGTTCCTCTAGTCCGGGAGGGGACCTGATCTATGCCGTTGCCCGGGACATTACCGATCGCAAACAGATGGAAGCGCAACAAGAGCGTTTACTCGCCTCGGTACAAGAAAGTGAAACCCGATATCGCTCAGTTTTAAGTGCGATGAGTGAAGGGGTCGTCATGCAAGATGCCAATGGCATTATTTATACTTATAATGAAAGTGCCAGACGAATTCTCGGCTTGAGCCTGGAACAGATGATGGGATGGACCGCCATCGATCCGCGCTGGCGGGCAGTCAGAGAAGATGGTTCGCCATTTCCATCGGAAGAATATCCCCTCGCGGTTACCTTAAGGACTGGGGAGTCTTTTCGCGATCGCATCATGGGAATTCACAAACCCGATGGGAGTTTAACCTGGATTTTGGTCAATTCCCAAGCCTTGTTTCGTCCCAATGAAACCGAACTGTATGCCGCAGTCTGTACCTTTACCGATATCAGCGATCGCATCTCTGCCGAAGCCTTAGTGCGAGAAAGTGAGGCCAAATTCCGGGCGGCATTTGAGCAGGCTGCTGTGGGCATTGCTCATCTGGGACTTGGGGGGAACTGGGTTGATGTCAATCGAAAATTATGCGACAGTCTCGGATATAGTCGCGAAGAATTACTCACTCTCACTTATCAAGATATCACCCATCCGGAGGATGCGGAGTTTGATGGGGAGGCCGAGCGTCAGTTGTATGACGGCGAAATCAATAGCATCATCTTTGAGAAGCGATATCGGCACAAAAACGGTTCCACCGTGTGGGTGAATGTGACTGCCTCGATGATTCGCAACGGTGCCGGAGAGCCTCAATATTTTCTGGCGGTGATCGAGGATATTAGCGATCGCAAGCAAGTCGAAATCAGTCTGCAACAAAGCCAACGAGTCCTAGAAGAAGCCCAAGAAATCGCTCATCTAGGCAACTGGGAGTTTGACGTAGCAACGGGAAAAATAACTTGGTCCAAAGAACTGTTTCGGATTTACGATTTTGATAGGGAACAGGAAGCGCCTTCCTTTCCCCAGCTTTTGCAAAAGCTTCATCCCCAAGATGCCGAAGCACTGAAAAACCGGGTAGAAAAAGCAGTCACCTTGGCGATTCCCTATGAATTAGAGCATCGCATTATTCACGGGAATGGTTCCATCCGGTACGTCCATGCCAAAGCAAAAGTTGAGCAGAACTCTCAAGGGGAAGTCGTGCGACTATTTGGGACCGTTTTGGATATGACGACCCGCAAAAAAATCGAACAGGAATTACAAGAACGAGAGCAGTTTTTGCGGGCGATTTGGGAAGGGATAGATTATAGTATTTTTGTTCTGGAAGTTTTAGAGGGGGATGAATTTCGCTTTGCCGGGATTAATCCCAAAATGGCAGAATCTGCCCAAGTTCCGCTAGAAAAAATGCTCGGAAAAACCTTGAATGAAGCCTTGCCACCGGAGATGGCAGCCCTGTGGCGTCCTCGTTATCTCCAGTGCGTCCAGTTGAGGAAAACCCTCTCATTTGAGGAGCGTTTTGTGGCAGAGGGCATCGAAAAATGGTGGCTGATGACCTTGAGCCCCTTGGAGGATAATCACGATCGCATTGATCGGATTATTGCCACCACCATCGATATCAGCGATCGCAAACAAACCGAGCTCGCCTTGCAACAGAGTGAAGCTCAATATCGAGAATTAGCAGAACGGGAAGCCTTGCTAAATCGGATTGCCACGCAAATTAGAAACTCATTAGAATTGGATACTATTCTCGATAGTGTAGTCCAGGAACTCCAACAGGTGATGGAGATTGACCGATGTCACTTTCTTTGGTATCGAGACAATGAGACCGAACCTTTTTGGGAAGTGGTGGCAGAATCGAGAAATCATGGATTAATTAACCTGATTGGCTGTTATAGTATTGAACAAGCAGGACCAATGGTCAATGGACTCTTAAAGGGAGAAATTCTAAAATTTGATGATATCAACGAGGTGAAGGATTTTACCCTTCATGAGTTTTTGAGGAAACTGCAATATGGGGCAATATTGGCGATGCCCATTCAAACGGAAACAGGGAAAATTGGAGTTATTTCTTGTACTTGTCACCACCGGACTAAAGCTTGGAATCGGGAGGATATGGAACTGTTAGAAGCCGTCTGCGACCAACTGGCAATCGCCATCAATCAAGCCGAACTTTATACTCAAGCTCGGCGATCGGCCCAAATTGCCGAAGGGAAAAGCCAGGAGTTGCAACAAACTTTACAGGAACTCCAACGCACCCAAAGCCAGTTGATTCAGACCGAAAAAATGTCATCCTTGGGCCAATTGGTGGCGGGGGTTGCCCATGAAATTAATAACCCGGTGAATTTTATTTATGGGAATCTCACTCATGCCGATGATTATATGCAAGATTTGTTAAACCTGGTGGGGCTTTATCGGGCCCATTATCCTGAGCCAACTCTGGAGATTGAGGAAGAAATCGACAGAATTGATTTGGATTATTTAGTCGAAGATTTTCCGCAAATCCTCGCCTCCATGAAATTAGGCGCGAATCGCATTCGAGATATTGTCAAATCCCTGCGGACTTTTTCGCGGTTAGATGAATCAGACATGAAATCCGTGGATTTGCATGAAAATATTGATAGCACCTTGATGATTTTACAAAATCGGATCAAAGGTAAGAGCGATCGCCCCTCGATTCAAGTGATTAAGGAATATGGGCAGATTCCGGAGATTACCTGTTATGTGGGGCAGATTAATCAGGTATTTATGAACGTTTTGGGGAATGCGATCGATGCCTTGGAAATGAAGGGAGAAGATGGGGTCAACACGGGTCCAGTTGCTGCCGTTCCAACAACGGTGCAGTTGCTGGAACCGTTCATTCGGATTACCACCACCCTGATTGAGGGCAACCGAGTTAAAATTGCGATCGCCGATAATGGGATTGGCATGAAACCCGAGGTGATTAGCAAAATTTTTGACCCCTTTTATACCACAAAACCCATTGGCAAAGGCACCGGATTGGGGTTAGCCATTAGCTATGAAATTATCGTCGAAAAGCACGGGGGGACCATGCAATGCCTTTCTGAAATCGGCAAAGGAACAGAGTTTATTATTCAAATTCCCCTGGAACAAACCCTCAATCTGGGAAACCCATCTGGAGAATGAAACCGGCTGTTTGAGTTCGGAACCGTAGGAAATCATTGCCCAGATTGCTTTAGTCAGACCCCATCCGGTACTCGTAGGACTGAAAAACCGTGGATTGGCGGGAATTCGCCTCAACTCAAGCCAATTTCCCGTCCCTAATCCACAGAAGAGGGAGACTAACGCTGACGAAACGGTGCAGTTTCGGATAAAATACAAGTTCTAACGCTGTTTGAGCATCAATCATGGGAAACACTTTCGGGCATCTGTTTCGAGTCACCACCTTTGGAGAATCCCACGGTGGGGGTGTAGGGGTCGTTATTGATGGATGCCCACCCCAACTCGATATTAGCGAAGCAGAAATTCAAGTTGAACTAGACCGGCGCAGACCGGGACAGAGTAAAATTACCACACCGCGCAAAGAATTAGACACCTGCGAAATCGTCTCTGGGGTTTTTGAGGGGAAAACTTTAGGGACACCGATTAGTATCTTGGTGCGAAACAAGGATGTCCGGTCCCAGGATTATAACGAGATGACGGACACTTACCGTCCCTCTCATGCCGATGCCACCTATGATGCCAAATATGGGATCCGCAACTGGCAAGGGGGAGGGCGATCGTCAGCGCGGGAGACGATTGGCAGAGTCGCCGCAGGTGCGATCGCCAAGAAAATCCTCCACCAAGTCGCCGGAGTCGAAATCATCGGCTATGTCAAGCGCATCAAAGACTTAGAAGGCATCATCGACCCCAACCAAGTCACCCTCGCTCAAGTCGAGAGCAACATCGTCCGATGTCCTGATTCCGAATGTGCCGATCGCATGATTGAACTCATCGAACGCATTGGCAGAGAAGGGGATTCTACCGGCGGCGTCGTCGAATGCGTAGCGCGTCACGTTCCCAAAGGGTTGGGAATGCCCGTATTTGATAAACTCGAAGCCGATCTCGCCAAAGGGGTGATGTCTCTGCCTGCGAGTAAAGGATTTGAAATCGGGTCCGGATTTGCCGGGACCCTGATGAGAGGTAGTGAACATAATGACGAATTTTATACCGATGAGCAGGGCGAGATTCGCACCCGCACCAATCGTTCTGGCGGAATTCAAGGGGGAATTTCCAACGGAGAAAATATTATTATTCGAGTTGCCTTTAAACCAACTGCTACAATTCGCAAAGAACAGCGAACCGTAAACAGCTTAGGCGAAGAAACCATCTTAGCAGCTAAAGGACGGCATGACCCCTGTGTGTTACCCAGAGCCGTGCCAATGGTAGAAGCAATGATGGCTTTAGTGCTTTGCGATCATCTTTTACGCCATCAGGGTCAAACCGGCACATTCAGACCAAAACCGGGTCAAGCAGGGTAATATTTACCCTCTTTAACGGGTTAGATTGAGACATCGAGGCATCGGGCGATCGTCATCCCTTTCCCCGGTCCCATCGTTGACACAGTTAAGCTAGTTCCACTTGTTCAAATACACAACCGTAAGAGCCTGTATGGAAACGAACCCTTCCTCTGAGTTTGTTGTCCAATTCTGGGGCGTTCGAGGCAGTATTCCGACCCCCGGAAAGGACACTGTTCGCTATGGCGGTAATACCTCCTGTGTGGAAATGCGAATTGGTGGAAAACGCCTGATTTTTGATGCGGGTACGGGATTGCAGGTTTTAGGACAAACCTTGCAAAAAGAAATGCCTATAGAAGCCTATATGTTTTTCACCCACTACCACTGGGATCACATCCAGGGCTTTCCCTTTTTTACCCCCGCCTTTATTCGCGGCAATAGTCTACATATTCATGGCTCAGTTCCCCTAGATGCCGTATCTATGGAACAGCATTTTGTCGAAAGAATTCTCCATCCCAATTCCCCGGTTCCCCTAGAAGGAATGCAGGCGAATTTGAAATTTTCACAAATGGTCTGTGGTGAACCGTTTCATGTGGATGATATCTACTTTGAAACCGGACCCTTAAATCATCCCAATAGTGCAATGGGGTATCGCGTCACCTATAAGGATCATACAGTCTTTTACTGTACCGATACCGAACATTTTCCCGATCGCATGGATGAAACAGTTCTACACATGGCACGCAATGCAGATTTATTGATTTACGATGCCATGTACAGTGATGATGAATATAATAATCCCAAATCCCCCAAACATGGCTGGGGACATTCCACCTGGCAGGAAGCCGTCAAAGTCGCTAAAGCCGCTGGGGTGAAAAAACTGGTCATTTTCCACCACGACCCCAGTCACAATGATGCATTTCTCGATAAATTGGATGGGGAAGTTAAAGAAGCATTTCCCAACTCAGTTCTTGCGCGCGAAGGATTAGTTTTAGATGTCTGTGAATCCGTTCTAGCTGCGGTCTAAAACCCCGGTTTACCTAGATAGAAGGCGCGTCCATTTGTGCTTCTCTAGTCTCCCTTGACCCATTCACAACAAATATTTGGCATTTTGACAACAATTCCCTCTCTATTTTAGGCGAGGGAATTTTATTAAACAAAGGCCCAACCCCCCTATCTAAACCGGGTGCAGCTACAAGAATTAAACTAAACTATAGCGGAGGGAAATAAAGGGTTTTAAATAGACTTTTAAACCTGTTGTTGTATCAACTAATACCAATCTAACTTCACTCAATCCTGAGCAGGTAATCCGCTTTTTCACCCCAGGGATATCCCCCTGCAATTGAGGCGAATTAAAATAAAATTATCACCCTTTTGCCCGTTCCTAAATTTTATCTCTACAATAGGGAGCAGTATCGCCGCGAAACTCCACCCCTGCTTTAACAGTCTTCCCTCAAAATCCACCCTAGGTTGCTAAGATGAAACTCCTCTGGAATTCCTGGCTCGTTACCCTTAGCTGGGTACTCCCCATTGCAACACCTGCACTTGCGGAATTACCCCTTCCATCCCCTTCCCGATTAGCGCAAGCGAACACCGAAACCCGATCCACCTTACCCACCAGCGAACCGACCCCCGAAACCGCATCGGAGGAACCCCCACTGGTAGAAGAGGACTCGGAATCTCCTCCCCCTGAAACCTCAGACGAAGCAGAGGACCTGCCACAGGAGGAAGAGGACCCAGAATCGCCCAATGCCGACACCTCAGACGAGGCAAAGGAGACATCGGAAGCAGAATCCACGTTAGATCCAGAACAAGCGGCAAAACAAGCAGAAAGACGCCGCCATTTGGAACGGTTGGCAGAAGCCGATCGCCTGTTTGTCGCCGGAGACATTGCCGCAGCAGAGGCTATTTATCAGGAAGTCAAACCGCCTTTTTCCAGCAATCGGCAGCAAGCGGCAATTTCTACCCTCCCCGAACCCCTGACGGATCCCGAACAACTCTCCCCCGCCTCGCGGGTGTACTGGCGCGAAGCACAAGCGGGATGGGAAAGTCAACTAGAATCTCGCATCTTTGTTCCCCTAGAATTCCTCGTAGAAGCTTCCCCCGAATTTCTACCGGGACATTTATTACTCGCCGAAGCTTACACGACTTACGCAGAACCGCAAAAAACTGTGGAAGTCTTAGAAAGAGCAACTACTTTTTATCCCAATAGTCCGGAATTGTTGCGGGTAAAAATTGAAGCTCTTGCTGCAACAGAACAATGGCTAGAAGCCTCGATCGCCGCCCGTCAATTTGCTCTACTTAACCCCGATCATCCCGATGCTGAAGAATTTGCCACTTTAGCCGAAGATAACTTCAGTAAATTTCGCGGATACATTCGGAAAGTGATCGCGGGAAATGCGATCGGGAATGTTGTAACCGGGGCGATCGGTGTTGCCTTAACCGGCAATCCTCTCGGTGCATTGTCTGCCGTTGAAACCTTAGTCATGTTAGCCCGAGGAGAATCTGCGATCGGCAGAAGTATCGCCAATCAAGCCGTTGAACAGTTAGAAATGGTTGAAGATGAACAAATCGTCGCCTACGTTCAAGAACTTGGCGCAAAACTCTCCAAACTCTCGGGACGGGATGATTTCGAGTATGAATTTTATGTAATTAAAGATAAAAATCTCAACGCCTTTGCACTTCCCGGTGGTAAAATATTCGTCAATGCCGGAGCTATTCTCCACAGTGACACCGAAGCCCAATTAGCCGGATTAATCACCCATGAACTTGCTCATGCAGTCCTGTCTCACGGCTTTCAAATGGTCACTCATGGCAACTTAATCAGTAACATGGCACGATATGTCCCCTTCGGAGGGACATTAGCCAATCTCCTAGTCCTAGATTACAGCCGGGATATGGAACAACAAGCGGATGTACTCGGAACCCGATTACTCACCTCTGCCGGTTATTCTGCCGATGGATTGCGAAATCTCATGGTGAAACTGAAAGAACAATATGGGGAAGGAAGTTCCTTTTGGAAATTCATGTCTTCTCACCCCCCCACAAAAGAACGAATTGCCGATCTCGAAACCCTAATTGAACGGGGAGGTTATAATCGCTTCGCCTATGAAGGGGTAGAAAGACATCAAGAAATGCGTCAGCGTGTGGCTCAATTGCTCAGAGAAGAACTCTCCGAGGAAGATTTAGTCAAGCTGGATATAGAATTAGAGGAGGTTGAAAGTGAAGAAACTGAAGGGGAAGAGTTAGAGTCGGATGAGGATGAAGTGAACCCGGAAGGGGAAGAGTCAGACTCTGATGATGATAAAGCAAACCCGGAAGAGGAAAAATTAGACTCTGATGAGGAAGAGGAACCAGAGGCGGAATAAGGATAAATTTTCTTAGTTCGTAGTAACGACTTCAGTCGTTATCTTTCCCAGTTCGTAGTAACGACTCCAGTCGTTATCTTCTCTTATGTTCGTAGTAACGACTTCAGTCGTTTCTTGGGCTGATCGTGAGTTTCATAGCACAAGGGTATTAAATAATGCATCTCATTCCTGTGTAGATATAGAATACAGCGAGTGGGAGCATCTTGCTCCCTATTTGTTGTAGCATAGGCAAGGATAATTTTTAAAAAAATTGTTCTTAATAGTGGTTTCCGGAAGAACGACTGAAGTCGTTACTACGAACGGAGATAAGATAACGACTGAAGTCGTTACTACGAACATAAGAGAAGATAACGACTGAAGTCGTTACTACGAACTGGGAAAGATAACGACTGAAGTCGTTACTACGAACTGGGAAACTCCCTTTTTCTTAAATTAACGAACAGGTTGGAAACCTTCTACAAAATTCAGCCAACTGTCGATTTTATTTCCTTCAATTTTTAAAATTGGCACTTGTACGGTGTTGGTCACTCTACCCGTTAAGCGAGGTCCAAATCGGGTAATCGTTGTAGGTTCAGATCTACCTAAACCGTAAGCTTGCCGAATATCATCCGCCAAAGCGCAAGTAATATCAAATCCTCCCATATCTATCGAACCATTTCCTGCTTTGTAATGCCAAAATATGAAACCTTCCCGCGACCCTCTACACTCCCAAATGGTCACTTCAAACATTTTAGCAAGGTGGAGTTCATATCGACGTAAGCGGCTATCATTGCCATAGACTGGAGTGCTTGTATCCGTATCTGGGACAATTAACTCGGCAGAACCGCCGTGATATTCACTCCCGACACCCATGCTAAATATACTGGTAATGGGAAAATCTTGAGCCAATCCCAAAGGGGCGATCGCCATCAGTGCAGCAGTCAGTGTCACCGGGTTTAGGAATGTGGCAATTTTCCAGGATTTCTTCATCGGTTTGCCTCGAATGAAATAAAGCAGCTACTCCCGGTGCGAGATCTCCATTGGTCAAGGTTTCGCACGGCAGCAGGCGTTCTAAGGTGGAAAGCCTTTTTCAACGTTGCCCAATGGCAATATATCATAACTTGACTAGCCCATAGGCCGGAAGTCAAGAAAAATTGATAAAACTTGATAAGTCGAAAAAATGGATATTAATGCTATTTTACAACTTGATTTTTCTTCTGAGTTATTCGGACTTGATGGGAATCCGACTGTCTAAAATTTGATAACATTCACTCACCGCTAGTCGCTGTTCCATTGCGGTGACTAAGGCTTGATAGGCATCTAAATGAGATTCTATGAGGGTTTTAGCTTGCAAAATTGCCCACCGTTCTTTGAGTTGAGCATCGGTGGAAGATTTGCGGTTTTGGGCCAAAATTGCTTTTAATTTGGTTCTATCTTCTGCACCGCCTTCGGCGCGCTCATACGTTAAGGTTTCAGCGGCAATCCCTGCCATCCAGACGATGCAGTAGCGGTCAAATAATTGGGCTGAGAGGCTGCCTTGTTGGAGTTCGCTGAGGAGTTCTTGATCATCAAATTGCACGCCACCGCCAGCGGATTGGCCTTGTTTAAAGGCTTCCCAGGCATTTAAGGCATAGCTGGTGATGGGAATTTCTAATAAGTAGGCGACTAAAAAATGTCCGGCTTCATGACGCACAACGCGCGATCGATGATCTTCGGACAGTCCAGCAAAAACATCAACGATGAGGTTTGCACCTTTTCCTTGCCAACCGAGAGTATCTAGGGTGAAAAATCCTAATAGACTGGCGGTGGCGATCGCCCCAATCAGAGGAGATAGCTCTATGATAGGTCCAAGCAATACGGAAAGGGTCATCAAAAAAACCGAAATTGCCACCAGATTAAGCGCGGTTTGACTCATGATTTAAGGGTCAAGATGGGGAGGAGCAACAGTTTAGGAACATGAAAGCAACGGAAAATTCAGTTAGGGTTGAGTCTCTTGGACTTCTTGGACTTCCTGGGTTCGGGCTTTATAGAAAGTTTCCAGACTGTGGCGATCGCCGACAAATCTCCAATGCCAGGGTTCATAACTCACCCCTTGGGAATTTCCTTTGGGAAAGGATATCTCAAAACTATAATAGGCCGCATTCTCTTTCATCCATTGGAAAGCGGGGGTATTTTCAAAGCTCGGACTCAAATCCGTCGCCGGAACATTGGCATCGCCAATATCAACCGCATAACCCGTATGATGTTCGCTGTACCCGGGAGGTGCGCTGACTTCGGCGCGTTCCATAGCCACCTGTCCCCGTTGCGCTTTCACCTCAAAAAACAGATATTTTTGGTCTTCCTCGCTGCGAAATCCAGAAATCGGCACCAGAGAAACCCCTTGCGATTGCGCCGCCTCTTTCATGTCCAAAAACGCTCTCGCTGCTGCTTGACGCATCAGGATTCTACCATCACTGGAAATTGGTTGAAGGTCTTCGGGAGGGGCTTCTTGATAGGGGAGGTGACCCAGTAACGTCTCTGTTTTTGTGGGGTTTGGGTCCGCAGGGGCATTAGGGTCCGGGGCGTCAGTTTGCTCAGTTTGAGCCACCTCCGAGTTATTCAGGAGTCCGAGCGTTCCCCCCTGCCATGCGATCAGGACCCCTGCAACTAGGGCAACTGTCCCAGCAATCACGGCAATTACAATCCATTTGACCGATTTGGACCCCTGAACGGGAGAGACTTTCTCAGAGGTATCTCTAACCGCTTGAGGAATGTCCTCCCCCATAAATGTCGAGGTTTTCGACGCTTGTCCCGACACAGTTGCCTTATTCAATGACTCGACTCCTACAGATTGACTCGGATTGCCTAAACTATGATAATGAACGGCTGCGGAAGCGGTGATGGATCGGTGGACATGATCCTTCATGGGTTGAGCTTCCCTCTCCCCTACGGGCTTAAAAAAGCATTCTACCGAATCCTTGGAGATCGGGACCGACAAAGGACCATTTGTGATTTGTCATTTGTAAAGGGACCAGGGACCCGTGACTAGGGACCCGTGACCAACAACCCATGACCCGTGACCAACAACCCATGACAAAAATCCCCGGTTTAGCGTCAAGTGCTACGGACTCACCCCTTGGTTCTATGGCAATATTAATCCAAAATTGCTGCATGATGGACTCTTGATTTCACTGTTGAGAGTCGGTGCAAGCGGCGTTTGAATTGGGATGTGCTACGTCACCGTTATCCTGCCCATTGAGACGCAGTGAAACAACTCGTTTGAATCTGGGGATAACCCCCCAACTTAATGAAAACTAATCCTCCCTTAAATTATTATGCTCGTTCTGGGAAGTCAACTCCTAAAACTGTACCTCCAACTTGGGGGATTAGCGTTATTGGGATTTATTCTCGGTCGGCTGTTGCCTCCGAAAATCCCGCTCTATATCGGCAAATTTCTGTTTTGGATTGGTGTTCCCATCGGGGTGATTGCTTTCGTCCGTCGCTCGGATTTGTCGGGTTCGATCTGGTTAGCACCGGCGATCGCCTGGGTGGCGATTCTACTTGGAGTGGGACTGAGCTGGATTTGGCTCAGAAGTAAAACCAATCCCGGTTCTGCTTCCCGAGAGCAGGGACAATCATCCCAATGGTCTCATCTACCCACTCAAGGCAGTTTTGTCCTTTCCACAATGGTCGGTAATACTGGCTTTATTGGCTATCCCGTCGCCTTGGCATTAGTGGGAGAACAATATTTTGCCTGGGCACTATTTTACGATTTGTTGGGGACCGTCGTCGGCGCTTATGGTTTGGGTGCCATATTAGCTGCTCGATATGGAGAGGGGTCGAAAAGTTACAAACAGTTTATTCATGCCATTGTCTACAATCCCACCCTGTGGAGTTTAGGGTTTGGGTTATTGGTGCGTGATATCCCTTTACCCTCCCTATTGGAAAACGGTTTACAGCGGTTTGCTTGGAGTGCGATCGCCTTATCCCTGATTCTCTGTGGCATGAGACTGAGCCAATTACACTCCTGGAGTAGTCTCAAACCCGCCTCAGTCAGTCTCGTGATTAAAATGCTAATTGTACCCTTGTTCCTAGGCATTATCCTATCTTTTTGGGGACTCGATCGCCCTGCATTGCTGATTCTGGTATTACAAACGGCCATGCCGCCAGCCTTTGCCACCCTAGTCCTCGCGGAAACCTACAATCTCGATCGCGATTTAGCCGTAACTGCCTTGGGACTCGGTTCCGTTGGCTTATTAATTACCCTACCGATTTGGGTCTTAATGTTTGGCATTCCCACCATTTAAGCTAAAACTAACCCTGGTGAAATGTAGGGTCGAGAACGTAAATTGACCCTACATTTCCAGGGAATGCCTAAGTTCTAGCCCAGCCCCATTTCCCCGAATATTTTCGCCCTAAATTCGAGATTTGAGATTAACTTGCGATAGTTTGATAGCTGTGAGCCAGTTGCTCTGCGGTGATTTGTTCATACCCTTCAAACGGTTGATGAATCCAAGGATTATCCGTGAGGCCATCAACATAGTAATCGGGTTTAATCTCCGAACAAGCTTTATACCAGAGGACTGCGGTGCGAATCTCCTGGATTTGATTTTCATAATGGCAATTCAGCCAATGTTGGGTTTCTTTGAGAGAAATTCCCGTATCTACCAGGTCATCGACCAATAAAACATGAGGGCCGAGGGTATCGCCGATCGCCGTTAAGTGGCGGGCAATCTTCAACGCGCCTCGGTGTTGGCCGTCAGCACCCCCATAAGAGGCGGTGGACAAAATCCCTAACGGGCGATCGTAAATCCGGGCGAGGATATCCCCAACCCGCAGGCCGCCTTTGGCAATGCAAACGATCTGGTCAAAATGCCAATTGGACTGATAAATTTGGACCGCAAGCTGCTCTATTTTTTGGTGGTACTCGGCCCAACCGATATAAAGGTCACGCATGGGGGCAATTTTTCCAACAGTAGCAACAGGAAGCAGGAACAAAGGTAATAGATAAAATTAGCATAAAATTGACAAAGCGGATTGTATGCCACAATACAGAAAAGCGCCGATGAAATTTGTATCGTCACTGGCGCTTGTTGTCCTCCTCCAGCAATTGCAGTCATCCTGGCAGGCTCTTTCCCCGGAAAAAACAAAGTTCATGAATCACTCGTCCCCTTCCGATCCAGCTTCCGACAGATCCCAGCCCGAAAAACTCAGCCTCTCCACAAAGCTGGCTTATGGAGCTGGAGATATGGGGGCTGGGATCACCACAATTTTAATCTCGTTTAGCCTCTTGATATTTTTAACGGAGGTGGCGGGTTTAGACCCCGGATTGGCAGGAACAGTCCTGATGATCGGCAAAGTGTGGGATGCCATCAATGACCCGATGATCGGGATGTTGAGCGATCGCACCCGCTCTCGCTGGGGACGCAGGCGATCGTGGATGCTCTTTGGTTCCCTACCCTTTGGGCTGTCTTTTTTCCTACATTGGTTAGTCCCTCACTTCAGTGCTGACCCCCAGGTGAATCAGTGGGCCCTGTTCATCTATTACATCCTGGTCAGTATCTTTTTCCAAACCGCTTACACCGCAGTCAATCTCCCTTATACAGCCCTCACACCCGAACTCACTCAGGACTACAACGAACGCACCAGTCTCAACAGCTTTCGGTTTGCCTTCTCCATTGGGGGGAGTATCTTAGCTCTCATTTTGGGTGTGGTCTTGACTCAACGGATTCCTGACCTAAAACAGATGTATGTCATCCTAGGAGGCATTTGTTCGATTCTATCGGTATTCCCCCTCTATTGGTGCGTCTTCGGAACCCGAGAACGGTATCAAACCCCAGCAGAACCCACAAGTTTATCCTTGATTTCTCAGTTCAAAATTGCCCTGAGCAATCGTCCGTTTCAGTTTGTGAGTGGGATTTATCTTTTTTCCTGGTTAGCTCTCCAATTAACCACAACAATTATTCCCTATTTTGTCCTGAGTTGGATGCGGCGAGATTCATTCTTTGAGGTGGCCTTAATTGTGCAAGTGGTGGCGATTATTATGCTATTTGTCTGGAGCGCAATTAGCAAAATTTGGGGGCGGAAAGCTGTTTATTTTCTGGGCATGGGGTTTTGGATTATTGCTCAAGCGGGACTCTTCTTTTTACCTCGCGATCGCATGGATTTGATGTTCTTCCTGGCGGTCCTAGCCGGTGTTGGCGTGGCAACAGCTTATCTCGTTCCTTGGTCCATGCTCACCGATGTGATTGATTTAGATGAATTAAATACCGGCCAACGTCGAGAAGGAATCTTCTATTCGTTTATGGTCTTTTTACAAAAACTGGGGTTAGGATTGGGGATTTTCTTCGTAGGACAAACTCTCAAATGGTCGGGTTTTATAGAATCCGCTGGAAGTACCACCATTCCCGAACAACCGGACTCGGCTTTGTTCGCTATTCGCATGGCGATCGGGCCTCTACCCACCCTGTTTTTAATCGGGGGTTTAATTTTGGCTTATTTTTACCCCCTCTCTCGGGAAGTTCATGCGGCGATTTTGTTGCAGCTTTATGAACGGAAGCACAAGGCTTCTGTTAAGGAGCCCGAATAAACCATGAGGTGACGATCGCCGGTTCGGAAATCCCTCCCTGAACAGGGCCAATTTTCTCCCGATCCTGCGGTCCTCGCTCTATAATAAAAAAGTGAATGTAAAGTTATGTAAATTTTCTGAATCTATGACCCTGTTAAGTTTAGAAGAAATAGCCGTCAAGTTGGACAGTGAGAATTCCGGCGATCGCATGGTGGGCTTGGCTTCCTTGCGGAACGTCCCCGCTGCGGATGCCTTCCCCTTTATCGAAAAACTCCTCAACGATGAGAACCTCCAAGTGCGATCGATGGCCGTCTTTGCCCTAGGCATTAAAGCCACCGCCCAATCCTTTCCAATTCTGGTCAAAATCCTCGAAGGCGAACCGGATTACAGCATTCGTGCCGGTGCAGCCGGGGCCCTGGGATATCTCGAAGACGAAAGAGCCTTGGAACCCCTAGTCCGCGCATTCTATGAAGATACCGATTGGCTGGTGCGCTTTAGTGCCGCAGTCTCCCTGGGAAATCTTAAGGACCTGCGGGCCCAGGATGTATTGCTCAGTGCCTTAGATAGCGATGAAATCGTCTTGCAACAAGCGGCGATCGCCGCCCTTGGGGAAATTAAATGTATTGAAGCCGTTGATCGCCTCTTGCGTTTCGTCCAGTCCAAAGATTGGCTGGTGCGTCAGCGCCTCGCCGAAGCCTTGGGACATCTCCCCAGTGACCAAAGCATCTCCGCCCTCAAATACATGGCAAAAGATAGTCATTTCCAAGTTTCTGAAGCAGCAACCTTCTCTCTGAAACGATTAGCTGATGCAACGACCCTTTAATGAGGGCGATCGCCAAATTAACCTCTCCCTAGAGCACCTCTTCCAGCAGTCGGACCCTAGAATTGAGGAGTGGGAGCATCTTGGTCCCTACTCCTCAAGTAGAGAAAGATGCTCCCACCCAAAACTCACCCCTTAAAAATGGCGAGAATTAGAGGAAGAATCCCCTTGAAAATCCTGAATAAAATGAGAGATAGCCGAGACTAAATTGGTGTACAGCATCCCATCGGAAGCCCGGTAACCTCGACCACTCCATCCGGGCAAATCCAGGGTCTCCGCCAACTGACCAAAGTCTGAGGCGATCGCCCAGGTTTCCTGTGCCTCGGACGGTTCCTCTGCGGCGACTTCCCCTTCCCCTTGACGATAGCGCTGGAGTTCTTCCTCTTGCTGGGCCACCTTTTGAGTCATCCGGTCCAACTTTTCCACCAAAGGCTGATAGGCTTTTTCTAAGTCCGCATTCACCACCTTAGCGGCTTCCTCATTAAAGGTATTTTCCCAGCTTTCTTGTTTAGACTGTTCCAAAGCTGCCTCTAAATCCGCAATGCGTTCATCCTTGAGTTGATTCTCCCGATGCAACTGAGCAATCCCTTCTAGTTCTGCTTGTTTTTGTTGCAATTCGGCGGCAAGTTCGGCATTTTTAGCTAAGAGTTCTTCCCGCCGTTGCTGTGCTGCAACGACTTCCGCTTTCGCCGCCAGCAATCCGGCATCTCGCGCCTTGCGAAATTCTGCCTGTACTCGGTCCTGGAGCTCTTTTTCTAACTGAATTCGCAAGGTGGCCAGTTCTTGGTCCTTTTTGGCGATCGCCTCGGCGATTTTTCGGTCTACCTCTTCTTGACTAAACTTGCGAGAGGAAGGTTTGCGGGCGATCGCCGGTTTGCCGGTGCGTTCCGTGCGGACCCGTTGTCTAATCATGGTGGCACTGGGGCGATCGCCGGAGGTTAAAATCTTTTCGGCGAGGCGATCGGACCCGCCACTGAGGGCCGCTAATGCAGAAATACTCCATCCCGCCATCTCGTCAATCCGGTGGGGAATCCGCTGCACCAGTTCCGCCACTTTGATTAAATTTCCGGCGAGATATTCTGATCCATCAAAATAGCGATCGACCCAGACTTTAAATAAGACTTTTCCCAACCGTTGCTTCGTTTCCAGCAAATCGCACCCGTTCTCAATCTGCTGAATGGTCCCGGTTTTGATGCGATCGCGGATCCGGGACACCACCGCCTCCGCCTCTTCTACTACATTGGCGGGTAAATTTCCATAATCTAGGGGAGATGGGTTGATACCTTCCGTCGTCTGTGCCATAATTGTCCTTAATAGTTTAAGTTTAATAGTCCTTAACGGTTCTGGATTGTCCTTAGATTGTCCTTAACGGTTCTGGATTGTCCTTAACTGTTCTTAACTGTTCTTGTGCTTACGAGAATGGTCCTTGTGCGTTAAGAACCTCAGTGTGGTTAGACCTGAGAGTTTCAAATGATTTTGATCCCCTATCCGTGGCTTGAATAAGCGGTTAGGCTTAACATTTCCCCGCGTTCTGTCTTGCCGGACAGGGCGCGGTTTTTCCTTAATGGCTAGTTTATCACAACAGGGTACCTCACCGAAGCAGATTGGTTCCCTATTTGTCAAGTTAACGTCCATTGTAGCTCCCACGATGTATCATGAAACTGTTGACATCGAGACAAAACCGTGAGTAAACGAGTCCATGTAACCCTTCCCGATGCCGTCTATGATGCCCTCGAACGGTGGGCTGACAGTCAAGGACGGCCTGTGGCTAACTTGGCCGCATTTATTATTGAGAAAACTGTAGAAGGAGCCAATAACGATGGGAAAATTCCGCCTCCACCCTCATCACCGGCGAAAAATTAGCGGCAATTCTGAGTAAAGATTGGATTGCTTTGATCCCATCCGGAGCGTTGGCGGTTAATTATCAAGTTGCGCTCGGTTTTAGGGTTAGGGCGAGCGACTGGGGACGTTCCCTCGAAATCATCTGTGGGTCGGCATTGGTTTATCCGTTGACGTTCCTTGATTGGGTTTTTAATGGGTTGATTAAATATTAAATAGGTTGAATTTTCGGTAAGATTAACCGTTGAAGTGGTAGGGCAAATCTATCTATTCTCAATGAATTGTACTATTCCTCCCACTCCTTTGAAAAAAAATCTTTATTTAGAATTTAGAGTGGCTATAGAAGAGAAGAAACCACAGCAAGTCGTTACTCCAAATACAGAGGATATGAAATAACTCCTCTTGATTTTGTTCAGGGCTTGATCTATATTTTGGGGTTAAATTTGGGGTAAATGAAAGGAAATTGATGAGAATTTATACCTAATCTTGGGGAAGAAATTCTTAATTTTCAATCAACAATCTGAAATACAGCGTTTTTTTGGGGAATCTCGCAGCAGTTTGGCGGTAGTCGGCGCATGGTGCGATAACGTTGTTATAGGGAAAATATTACAGTTTCGGCAATAACGGGACCGCCTGAACATTGCCGTGCAGATTACAAATCGTTGTTGCCTACACTGGAAATAAAGACAAGATAAATGAGCATTCCTACTTCGGTGCTGGAAGAGTTGCTGCACGCCTTGCCCCTGCTGAGAACTCAAATTTATTTCAAGTCTTCTTTAACCGCACTATCCCATGCGATGGAAGATCAAGTCCTAGCGGGGGTGGAGCCAGCGTTGGTGATTGCCTGCTTCCAACGGGAGCGATTTTATCGTCAGGAAGCACACCGATATCGACGGATCAGCAACAAGACGGATCAAGTGTATGTCCTGGCGGCACCGGAGACGGAATTTCAAAATAGTTCACAGATCCAGGAGGCGATCGCCTTTGAACCGGATGATGGGTTAGCGAAAGAGTGGCACTTGGTGGTGCTTGCGCCGAACTATTCCACTTGTTTGGTTTGTCGTGAAAAAGAGGTAGTTCCGGTGAAGGCATCGGATCTGCCATCGATGGATCAATCCAGACGGTTTGAGGGAATTTGGACCTTTGACCGCCAGGTTTCGAGTACCGTGGCGCGGTTATTGTTAGAGCGAGTGCGGGTGTATCGGCCAGAGTTGGAGGAGAAGATCGAACGGGCGATCGCCACCTATCGATTGAGCGACACCGACAAGGCCCTGGAAGCAGCAGCGAGATTCCAGGATGTAGACCCCGGACCCTTTGTGCAACGGTTGGTCACTTACCTACAGGCGGGCCAACATAAATTGGTCAAAACCTATCGCTCAATGGCCGCGCAGGAGCGTCGGGAACGGTTAGTCAACTCCATTACCACCGCCATTCGTCAATCCCTGAATCCGGCGGATATTTTTCAAGTCGCCGTGCGAGAACTCGGCGGAGCCCTAGACGTTTGTCGGTGTTTAATTTATCGCTGCAAAGCTACGGATCAAGAAGCAGCGATCGCCTATGAATTTTTAGGGCGATCGGTCAAGTCCCTCACCGGAGAAGTTTGGCCCTTGCAGGAGAATCCCCTATTTCAGGAAGTCGTCGCCTCTGGGGAACGAGTCGCCGTTGAAAACAGCAGCACAGATACCCGGATTACCGGATCTAAGCGCTTGAGGACCTTAGTCCAGGAGTGGGAAATTGAATCCTGGTTAATGGTGCCCGTGCTGTATCAGAATCAACTCGTGGGAATGGTCGAATTGCACCACTGTGGCTGTGAGTACAGAGAGTGGGATGCAGAGGAACTGACAATGGTAGAGGCGATCGCCACCCAAGTTGGGGTCGCCACCCTGCAAGCGGAAGCTTATGCCAACCTAGAAGACTTGAACGAACAACTCGCCGCCCTCGATCGCACCCGCAGCAACCTAATTGCCATTACCGGACATGAACTGCGCACCCCCCTCTCCACCATTCAAGTCTGCCTAGAAAGTCTCGCCTCCGACCCCGATATGCCTCCGGAACTGCGGCAAGTCATGCTCAGTACCGCCCTAGACGATGCCGAAAGAATGCGGACCCTCGTGCAAGATTTCTTGACCCTATCGCGCCTAGAAAGCGGACGAGTGGAATGGAACACCGAAGTTCTACCCTTGCACGAATGCCTATCCTTAGCCATCAGTAGCGTTCGCACCCGAGCCAACAGTGAAGCAGGAGCCTTACCCACCTTGAGCCTAGAAGTGCCCGAGGATTTGCCCTTGGTGCGTGCCGATGGGGAGTGGTTGGTGGAGGTGCTCTCGAAACTGATTGATAATGCTTGTAAATTTACGCCTTCCGGGGGAAAAGTGACCATTTTGGCCCAACCCCTCGGAGATCGGGAACTGGAGGTCAAAGTGGCGGATACGGGACGAGGGATTAGCAGCGATCGCCTCGAAACCGTCTTTGATCGCTTTTACCAAGAAGAAGGAGCATTGCGTCGTTCCACCGGAGGCACGGGCCTAGGATTAGCCATCTGTCGGCAAATCGTCACCGGCTGGGGAGGGCAAATTTGGGCTAAATCTGGGGGGAAAGATTGCGGCAGTCAGTTTCATTTCACCATCCCGATCGCCACCGACAGCAGTTCCGAAGTCACCCCCAACCCCCGCAGTAAAAGCAAATCTCCAAAAGGCGATCGGTCCTCCGGCAGTTCCCGCAATCGCCGGACACCGATTCGGTAGCAAGGGAGGATGGTTTTCATGTTTGTAGTAACGACTTGAGTCGTTTCTTCATGTTTGTAGTAACGACTTCAGTCGTTTCTTCATGTTCGTAGTAACGACTTCAGTCGTTTCTTCATGTTCGTAGTAACGACTTCAGTCGTTTCCGCGTTACGAAAGCGATCGCCAAGTAACGCCCCTTGAGAGGCGATCGTTCCAGTCCCCAAACAGGCGCTTAAGCCGCTCATGGTGCGTGTCATGGCGTCCGCCATGACACGCGGAAACGACTGAAGTCGTTACTACGAACATGGACCCCATCTCCCCCAACCTCCCCAAACCTGACCGACAGATCACCAATAACCAACACAAAACGACCCAAATCTAAAGAACTGTTACAGATCCTTACGAAATCTGTAGGAGCAGGCGATGTCAGTGGTACGATGCCCTAAAAATTGTTTCAAAATATCCGGAGTAAGATATGGCAGAAACCTTGAAAGGACAAGCCCCAAAATTTGGGGGCAGCACTGGCGGTTTGCTCAGCAAAGCGCTCGTGGAAGAAAAATACGCAATCACCTGGACCTCTTCCAAAGAGCAAGTGTTTGAAATGCCTAGCGGTGGCGCTGCTGTGATGAACGCAGGGGAAAACCTCCTCTACCTGCCTCGCAAAGAGCATTGCCTCGCATTGGGGACCCAGTTCCGGACCAAGTTCAAGCCCAAAATCGAAGACTATAAGATTTACCGGGTTTATGCCAATGGTGAAACCGAGTATCTCCATCCGAAAGATGGTGTCTTCCCTGAAAAAGTGAACGAAGGTCGTGCTTACTACGGCAAGAACGATCGCAAGATTGGCGACAACCCCCAACCTGCGAAAATCAAGTTCAGCGGTAAGAAGCCTTACGATCCGTAAACACCAGGCACTTGGGGGCGATCGCACAGGAAGAACCAGCCTCGTGCCGTGAGTTCCGAGTCAGGGTCCCCTAACATTTGAGGTCACCCGACTTGCGATCGCCCGCAATGTTTGTGTAACGTTTTTTCATCTGAAATTTCAATGGCTAATTGCTAATTGCTCAAAGTTTTTTGGCAATGAGCAGTTAGCCATTGTTTTGGGAATATAAAAAAGAGCAGATGGGTAAGAGATGTTTGTAGTAACGACTTCAGTCGTTACCGCGTGACTTGGCATCCGGCCAAGTCACGCCCCTTTGTAGGGCATCCAGTCCCCAAACAGGCACTTAAGCCCAAAAAGTTGCCTGTCATGGCGATCGCCATGACAGGCGGTAACGACTGAAGTCGTTACTACAAACATGAACCCCATCTCCCCTATCCTCCCCCATCCTCCGGCAACATCAAGACCTTATGATTTTTCCAGATTTTTCTCAATTTACTGAACTCGCCAAACAAGGTAATTTTGTCCCCGTCTACCAAGAATGGGTTGCGGATCTGGATACCCCTGTCTCAGCGTGGTACAAAGTCTGTGCAGGACAACCGTATAGCTTTTTGTTGGAATCGGTTGAAGGGGGCGAAAACCTTGCCCGGTATAGTTTTCTCGGCTGTGACCCTCTGTGGATTTTGGAAGCCAAAGATAACCAAACCATTCAAAAACATCGCACCGGACAGGTGGATGTGTTTGAGGGGGATCCGTTTGAGGCGTTGGAAAACTGCCTGAAGTTGATTCAACCTGTGAAATTACCCGAATTGCCGCCGGGAGTGGGGGGTTTATTTGGGTTTTGGGGATATGAATTAATTCGGTGGATGGAACACCGGGTCCCAGTCCATCCTGCGGCAGAAACCGATGTGCCCGATGGATTGTGGATGCAGGCGGATAGTTTGCTGGTGTTTGACCAAGTGAAGCGGAAGATTTGGGCGATCGCCTACGCGGATTTGCGAACTTTGGATCCGCGATCGGCTTATGACCAAGCTTGCGATCGCGTGCGGGGTTTAGTCAAGAAACTCCAGGAACCCCTGTTAACAAAAGACACCCTGTTGGAATGGACTCCACCCTCCAGACCCTCAGATTCGACCCCCCGGAAAGCGTTGCACTATACGAGCAATACTTCCCCGGAAAAATACTGCCAAAACGTTTTAAAGGCAAAGGACTACATCAAAGCCGGGGATATCTTTCAAGTCGTCATTTCTCAGCGCTTATCGGCGGAATATGAGGGAGATCCCTTTTCGCTATATCGGTCCTTGCGGTTAATCAATCCCTCGCCTTACATGGCTTATTTCAATTTCGATGACTGGCAAATTATCGGGTCCAGTCCGGAAGTGATGGTCAAGGCGGAACTCACTCCAGAAGGGTCCCGGTTAGCTACGGTGCGCCCGATCGCCGGAACCCGACTGCGCGGACAAACCCCCCAAGAAGATGCCGCCTTAGCCGAAGATTTACTCAATGACCCAAAAGAAGTGGCTGAGCACGTCATGTTGGTGGATTTGGGTCGCAATGACCTCGGACGAGTTTGTGTTAAGGGAAGCGTCAGGGTCGATGAGTTAATGGTGATTGAGCGCTATTCCCATGTGATGCATATTGTCAGTAATGTGCGGGGGGAATTGGACCCGGAAAAAACAGCATGGGATTTATTAAAAGCCTGTTTCCCGGCAGGAACTGTCAGTGGTGCACCGAAGATTAGGGCGATGCAGATTGTTCATGAGTTGGAAGGCTGCCGCCGGGGTCCTTATTCTGGGGTGTATGGGTATTACGATTTTGAGGGTCAGTTGAATAGTGCGATCGCCATCCGAACAATGGTGGTCCGCAGCAATGGCAATGGCAAACATACGGTTTCTGTCCAAGCCGGTGCCGGTTTGGTGGCAGATTCGGTTCCTCAAAGTGAATATCAAGAGACCCTGAATAAAGCGCGAGGGTTATTAGAGGCGATCGGCTGTTTGGGAGGGTCTGCGGAAGGGTAAAGCTTGAAGGAAGATGTTCGTAGTAACGACTTCAGTCGTTTCCTCGTGACGCGCTTAAGCCACGTCACCAGTAAAAACTGGGGATAACGCCTGAAGGCGTTACTACGAACTGGGGAAGATAACGACTGAAGTCGTTACTACGAACATCCTCCCCATCCTTCCCATCTCCCATGACAACTCACTTCGCTTTGGAGGGGGTGGGTTTCATAAATGTGGCCTCATAAGAGATAACGCCGGTTTCTTCACTGCCTAGAACCCTGGCGGCACCGAGGGAGAGGTCTAAATTACGGGGGGGAATATAGGGTCCGCGATCGTTAATCCGAACGATGATCATGTTGCCATTTTGAAGATTTTTGACTTTGAGATAGGTATCGAAGGGTAAGGAGGGATGTGCTGCTGTCATGTCCTCTTGGTCATAAGTTTCGCCGTTGGCGGTGAGACGACCGTGAAAATAAGGGCCGTACCAAGAGGCGGTTCCCTGAAGTTTCCGGGGGGTCTCGACTAAGCCGTACATCTGCGCTTGTGCTTCGGCGATGGGTAAGGGTTCAGCGCCTAACGCTTTGCGGAGATTATTGGTCCATTCCACGGTGAGCAGGTCCTGGTTATGGGGGATAGACTCGACGACATCCTCGGATAGGAGTAATAAGGTGCGATCGCCCCCTTGGATGGCTCTAATGCCGTTGACTGTGGTGGGGGTCAGTTGTGCCGGATCGCGATCGCCCTGCTGTAGCCATTCTTGGATCCGGTGAGCGAATAAGTCGGCTTGGATGCGATCGGGTAATTGAGCAACCTCGTATCCCTGAACCAAAACTTGAAATTCTGAGGGGTTTGTGAAAACGATCTGTTTCGGGTTTTTCTCCGAAAACCAGGAAACCGTTTGTCCCAATCCAAAGAGATGCCGAGACTGCCACCAATTGACTCGGGTCATGGGGCGAGAGGGACCAGGGGCAACGGAGACAGCTTTCACCTGAACGGATGAGTCCAGACTGGGTTTGGTTTTTACATCTAAAGAGTCTTCAGGGAAGAAATTAGACAAAAGTTGTCCCATTCCCGGGGTGGATTTTTTCGACTTCTGGGAAGGGCCACTGCTAATCAGGGTGGCTTTTTCCGGCAAGTCCGGTGGGGTTGAGAGAAAATTTTGTTGTCCCAAAGCTTTACTGGGACTAGAATTCATTACAGGTGGATTAACAGTACATTGTCCCTTTTGAAGGCGATTGTCCCAGTTGAGCGCTTTTGTGAAGATTTGCCTGTTTCTGGAGTCACCTGGGCTGTGTTTTCCCGGGCGATCGCTGATTTGAGCCAGGTGAGCAAACAGCCGATGCTCACCCGAAGCCCCCTTTAATTTCAACCGAGGGCGGTGCTTTTTCCCCGAGGCATTACCGCCTCGGACAAGCCGGTGAGGAAGGTCCCACCGATGACTCAAACCGGATAAAACTTCGAGCGACAGCGGATTTTTCAGGGCAATGGAGGCATTCCCTAATCCTGGGCTGTATGCAAGCAACCCGCTCAAACAGCAGGTCATCCAGACCAGTCCCATCAATGGCATAAGCGTTTTTATTAAGGGGTCAACAAATTTATCATCTGAGCGAATTCCTAACACCATATCTCGAACTCCCTCAGAGATCAAGTGGGTCTGGGGATCGATTCGGTACTCAGATAGAGACCGCAATGGACTACGATCCCCGGTGAGAGCTAACTGTAACGAAATCTGCAACCAAGGCAAAAATGGACAAGATTAATTTTTACATTGTTGATGTTTTCGCAGAAGAAAAATACCAGGGCAATCAGTTGGCTGTATTTACTGGAACCCAGGGCCTGACTGGGGAGCAGATGCAGCAAATTGCTAAAGAAATGAATTATTCCGAGACTACTTTTGTGCTGTCCTCGGACCAACGAGAAGGGGGATATGATGTCAGAATTTTTACTCCGGCCCAAGAAGTACCTTTTGCCGGTCATCCGACTTTAGGGACTGCTTTTATTATTCAGCGAGAGATAATTCAACAGCCGGTAGAACGGGTTAATTTGAATCTGGCGATCGGGCAAATTCCAGTGACCTTGCACTATCAACAAGAGACTCTGGATATTTTATGGATGCAGCAAAAACCGCCGACGTTTCATCAGACAATTGATGGGGAACCTGTGGCAGAGGTTTTAAATTTAGAAGTTGGGGATCTGGATTTGCGGTTTCCGATTCGAGAGGTTTCGACGGGGATTCCTTTTCTAATTGTGCCGTTGAAAACTCATGCAGCATTAAAAAAGGCCAAAGTCAATCGAGATAAGTATTTTAAATTAATTGAGGGAACTGAGGCGAAATGTATTTTTCTGTTTTGTCCCGAGACGAACAAACCGGAAAATGATCTCAGTGCCCGAATGTTTGGGGATTATTTAGGGGTACCCGAGGACCCGGCAACTGGGAGTGCGAATGGGTGCTTGGCGGGATATCTCGTGGAGTATGGATATTTTGGGGAGGGTGGGATTGATTTGCGAGTGGAACAGGGATATGAAATGGGGAGACCGTCGCTGTTATTATTGAAGGCGCATAAAGAGAACGGCGAGATTTCTGTATCCGTTGGCGGTAAGGCGATCGCTGTTGCCAAGGGGGAATTTGTATAAAACTAGGGGTTGCATGGGTGATTCCAAACTGAGTAAGCTTTAAAACAGTCCCGTTGTCGTGCTAAGAATAGAAAGATTGGTATTCTAAATTAAGGGTAGGATACCCGTACCACAAGAGAATCGGAGAAGGAAAATGGCAAGGCCGACCAAAGCACAAATGTCTCAAAGCTGGGATAGTCGAAAACCCCCAGCATTTAAAGATTTGAAAAAACGCCAGATGGAATACTATATGGGTGCCAAGCTGATTGAAGTCGGAGTTAATCCGAAATCAGCCATCTTTCGTTGGTCTTTAGAAACCAGCGGTAACCGGGAAACCTGGACCTATAGCGCTTACTGGGGGGAGTCTAAAGAGGAGTTGTTGCAACAAGAGCGATCGGAATAGATTGGGATCGGGGAGATGGGGAGGATGGGGGAGATGGGGAGGATGGGGGAGTTGTAAAGTTGTAAGCTGTTGCCTGTCTAAAGGAGAGCGAGCAATCGAGCTTCGCTAAAATGATCCAGTTGAAATGCATTTTTCAGATTAACTCCCTTTCTCCCTTTATTAGGGGTGAATTCTGGACGATTGGGGGATAGTTTCGATGACTTGGGTAGCGATCCCCGCTAAATTTTCGTCGCGAGTGAGGCCCATGATATAAACATACAGGGGATAGGTGCCAACTTGATACACTTTGATATTGTGCAAGTAATAAGTGAGGTAATTATAGAGGGTCCGATATCTGCCGATGAGGGTTTGATCTAAAAGAAAACTAAAACTGCCGATTCCTGATAATGCAGGCGCGAAGAATTCATCAATCGTGAGGGTTTGAACCGGGGTGTTTGGCGGGTGATAAGTGAGTTTTAGCAGTTGCTCAATGGTTACCCTATTCGTATCCCAGGTAATAACCTGGAAGGGAAACTCCGACTCACTCAGCCAAAATAATCGATTCGTGAGTTCCGCTAGTTGTTCAGTAAGGGGAGTATTGATAGGGTTCATGTCTCAGGGAGAATAAATAGAGCAAAACGACTTATTATAGTACCAGAACAGTTGAAATCGGGGGGAAAGGAGCTATCCTCGGAAGGAAACCCTCGGGAGCGTCCTGGATTGTCCTGGATTCAGTTAATTTTTCCGCAGAGAACTCGGCCAAAAGTGAGGGATGGGTAACAAATATCATCTCGGGGGTAAAGCGAATTGGGCTAACAACCGATAGAGGCAATAGGTAAATCCTGGGTGAACACCTGGGGATAGTATATAATCAGCTAGGCTTGCTGCTGCCCCGGGGAGTTTTCCGCGCCTTGGAGAGTGGAGCGGGAGTTAGGGAGAGACAAGAAAAGGGGTAAATTGCGGTGATGGTGAGGCCCTGGGGTGTTTTCCCCTTGACAATCGTCAAGAATTCTCAACATTTTTAAACTAGATCTTCAAGCATAGCATAAAATTCCTCTGGCGTAAATTTATAAAAAAAATCTGTATTTAAGCGGGTATCGGAAAAACTGTTATAGAATTTACAAGAGAGCGAAAAAATCACATAAAAGAGGGGAATATTGGGGGAAAGCAGCCTAGACTAGATGGGTCAAGGAGTTAACCTCAATGGCGCACTCATCAAAATAAGTGGTGAAAGATTGTGCAGTGCAGGCGTCTTCCCCACGATCCAACTTTTTTCGCTCAAGAGAGACCCTTGCTTTACTGAAAGACCGCACCCTAGGTTCTGCCTCAAATCCCCGTAATAGCTCACTCAAGAAACGAGGGCAATTTGCTAAAATTGAAGGGCAAACATAAAGTGAAAATAAAAAAGCGATCGCGGTTACTTTTTAAGGGCAGGGAGTTCGGAATAAATTAGGAGAGTGAACAGGTAAACGCACTATGACACACCCAAAAAAAAGAATTGGTATTCTGACCAGTGGCGGGGACTGTCCCGGACTGAACGCCGTAATTAGAGCGGTGGTCAAATGCTCCTCCCGCAAGGGATGGGAAGTCTATGGCATTCCCTACGGCACCGACGGATTCATCGATGTTGCCAACGGAACCCGCCAACCGGAGGACATGAAATTGAATGAGCATGGGTATGATATCCCGGGATTGTTACAGGGTCTTGACGTGCTGCAATTTCTCAGTGGCAGCGTTCTAGGAAGTCTGAGCAAAGGGAATACCGAAAAACCGGAAGTTGCACAACAGATTTTAGAAGGTTATAAACGCTTAGAACTCGATGGCTTGGTGGCGATCGGGGGCGATGGTAGCTTGGACATTATCTATGATTTGGCGGTCAAAGGCAATTGGAATATGATCGGGGTTCCCAAAACCATCGATAACGATGTCCCCTTTACGGAACGTGCAGTTGGATTCCAGACTGCTGTGGATACCGTTACCGAAGCGCTGTACAACCTCACCTTTACTGCGGCAAGTCATGAACGAGTCATGGTAGCGGAAGTGATGGGACGGGATGCGGGACATTTGGCACTCCACGCGGGAATTGCTGGGGGTGCCGATGTGATTTTAATTCCGGAACTGACTCCTCTGCTTGACGAAAAGGCGATCGCCCAGATCTGCGATAAAATTGCCTCCCTGCGTCAGGATAAGCGGAAATTTGCCCTAGTGGTTGTTGCGGAAGGGGTCAAACATGAAGATCGCCGACAACATCGCAATATCGGCGACTATCTCGCGCAACAGATTAAACTCTATAGCCAGAAACTTTGTTCCCTCGATCGCCCGGAATTTTGCGGTTTAGACGAAATCGACACTCGGGTAACGGTTCTAGGTCACTTACAGCGTAGCGGGACCCCATCCTCCTTCGATCGCATCCTAGCCACCGCCTTTGGCATCAAAGCGGTTGAGTTAATCGAACAAGGTCATTATAACCGCTTAGTGGTCTGGGAAGGCGGGAAAGTCGAAAGCAAACCCTTAGACTTAGTGATTCAACTCGTCCGACAGTGCCACCAAGAAAAACGCTGTGCCTCCCCGGTTGATCCGAATGGATTCATGGTACAAACCGCCCGCGCACTCGGGATTTATGTGGGAGATGCCTCACATTCCGTAGAGTACAACGGTAGCAACGTTCCTGCCACTCCAACTGCTGTGAGTTAGACAGTAGGGAGGATAGGGAGATTAGAGTCGTTCTGGTAACTCGTGTGTAAGCTGTCCTCCTGGTTCGTAGTAACGACTTCAGTCGTTTCTCTCGTGTTATGGCGGATGCCATAACACGAGCAATCGGAGGGTCTACAGCCTGTCAGATTGGGGCCTGGAGCTTAAGCCTGACATGGGCGTTACTTGGCGGATGCCAAGTAACGCGGTAACGACAGCAAGTCGTTACTACGAACAGGGGAAGATAACGACTGACGTCGGGACATTGAATATCTCCCCCATCTCCCCATCAACCCAGGACAAAAGACATAAGACAAACAACATAAGACAAACAACATAAGACAAATTATGAAATTTGTAGATGAATATCGCGATGCTACAACGGCTCAAGATTGCGCCAAGGCGATCGCGCAGATTACAACTCGTCCCTGGACGATTATGGAAATTTGTGGGGGTCAAACCCATGCGATCGTCAAATTTGGCATTGATGAACTACTCCCAGATAACATTACTTTAATTCACGGTCCCGGTTGTCCCGTTTGCGTGACTCCCATTGCTCTCATTGATCAGGCGATCGCCATTGCCTCCCATCCCGATGTCATTTTCTGTTCCTTTGGGGATATGTTGCGCGTTCCTGGCACCACTCAAGACTTGCTCAGTATTAAAGCAACTGGCGGCGATATTCGCATCGTTTATTCCCCCGTAGATTGCCTAAAAATTGCCCAAGAGAATCCTAATAAACAAGTCGTATTTTTCGGCGTGGGATTTGAAACCACTGCACCGGCAACGGCGATGGCAGTCTATCAGGCAGCGCAACAAAACATCCCGAACTTTTCCATGTTAGTGTCCCATGTTTTAGTCCCTCCAGCAATGGAAGCGATTTTATCGGCACCCCACCGCAAAGTGCAAGGATTTTTAGCGGCGGGTCATGTTTGCACCATTATGGGATATACCGAATACGAGGCGATCGCCCCCAAATATCAAGTCCCCATCATCGTCACCGGATTTGAACCCGTTGATATTTTACAAGGGATTTATCTGTGCATTAAACAACTCGAATCCGGACAAGCACAAGTCGAGAATCAATATAGTCGTTCCGTTAGAAAAGAGGGCAACCAACCCGCCCAAAACATCCTCAAAGAAGTCTTTGAAATCGTCCCTAGACAATGGCGAGGCATTGGCGAAATTGCCCAAAGCGGATTAAGTTTAAAACCAAAATATGCTCAATTCAATGCAGAAAATCGATTTGATTTAACTGGAATTCAAAGCGAAGAATCCCCCGACTGTATGAGTGGATTAATCCTGCAAGGTGTTAAGAAACCTCATGATTGTGCAGCCTTTGGCAAACGCTGCACTCCAGAACATCCCCTCGGTGCACCAATGGTTTCATCGGAAGGAGCTTGTGCCGCTTATTATCGATATCGACAACAAACTGCCGTGGTAGCGAGGGTTTAAAAGAGAGATTTGGGAGAGAGAATGCTGAAAATATCGATTCGGTGGACTCAGGGTTACAGATTTGGAGTGCGTTCGCGAAGCGTGCCGGAGGCATCACATCTTGCTCGCTAGGAAAGTGGAGAAACGGTCGATTGTTTCAGGATACCGCCCGCTACTAATCCCTCCCCTGGGCACTGCTCGGTTCAATGACTTAAACTAAATAGATAGCTTAGGAGGAAGGTCCATGTCTAGTCCTACCATTAAAACACAAATCCGTCTTCCTGCAAATTTGCTAGAAGCAACGGATAAAGCAGTGCAACAAGGAAAAGCCAAAAGCCGCGATGAATTTATTATGCAGGCGATTCGTCGGGAATTAGCGGCATTGAAACGAGCAGAAATTGATGCAGAACTTGCAGAGATGGCACAGGATCCTGAATATCAAGCGGAAGTCTTACAAATGGAGGCTGAATTTGCTACAGCGTCTTGGGAGGCGTTGCAATTGGCGGAGTCGGAATAATGAAAAGAGGAGAGGTATATCTGGCTCGTCTGGATCCTGTAGAAGGTTCTGAACAAGGGGGGAATCGTCCAGTGATTATTGTCAGTCGGGATGCGATTAATACTCACAGTCCAGTTCTGTTGGCAGTTCCTTGTACCAGTTATCATGCATCCAAGCGAGTTTTTGCCACTCAGGTTTTAATTAAAGCTCCTGATGGAGGGTTAGAGAGAGATTCAATCGTGAAAGCAGATCAGGTCAGGGTCTTGGCAAAAACTCGTTTATTGCGAAGGATCGGCAATCTTTCAGAGGCCACTCTTGCTAAACTGAATTCTGCTTTACTAATCGCGTTAGATCTACCCGGTCAAAATAGTAATGAGGAGAGTTAAAAAAGTGGGATTTAAGAATGGACAAAAACCTGGCACCCCAACCGAATTTAGGAGCAAGGCAGTCACCCAACCTGTCCCCAGCAGAAAATCACCGAGAAGATTAAGATTGTTATAGAAGGTGACCCCCCAGGCACTGCATCCGCCTATAATAATAAAACCCCTGCGATTCGTCGCCGCAACCACTCCTTCTCCCCCAAAGCGCGAGTATGCACTGCTGCCTAAATCCCAGTTGCCCGAATCCTCAGAACCCTGACGGCATCAAATTCTGCCAAAGTTGTGGCAATCCTTTGGTGGTGTTGCGAAGTCATTACTACCCCCGCCAACTCCTCTCCAACGAAGGCGGATTTGGGAGAACTTATCTGGCCGAAGACATTGACAAATTGCACGAAAAGTGCGTGATTAAACAACTCGCCCCCCAAGTCCAAGGAACCAGCGCACTCCAGAAAGCAAAAGAGTTATTTGAACAAGAAGCAAGACAACTGCAACAACTGGGAGAACATCCGCAAATTCCCACCCTTTATGCCTATTTTGAGCAAGATGGATATTTATATTTAGTCCAGCAATATATCGAAGGGGAACCCTTGCATAAATGCCAGCAGGGAACCTGGAAAGAAACTCAAGTCAGAGAATTATTAGAGCAATTATTGCCGGTTCTGGAATTCATCCATCAACGGGGTGTAATTCATCGGGATATCAAACCCCCGAATATCATGCAGCGCAAATCTGATGGCAAATATGTGTTAATTGATTTCGGGGCTTCTAAGCAATTAAAATCAACGGTGGTGGCAGGGCAAGGAACGCAAATCGGCACGAATGGATATTCCCCTTTTGAGCAAATGAAACGGGGAGAAGCGTATCCGGCCAGTGATTTATATAGTTTGGGCGTGACTTGTTTTTATTTACTAACGGGCAATGACCCTTTTGCGTTATTTTTGGATCAGGGCTATGGTTGGGTTGACTCTTGGCGAGAACATTTACTGCAACCGCTGAGTGAACAATTGCAGCAGGTGTTTGACAATTTACTGCAAAAAGAAAGTCAGAACCGCTATCAAAACGCAGGGGATCTGTTGAGGGATTTACAGAAAAAACTGACCCCAATACAACAGACTAAATTGCTACCAAAACCACAATTCCAACCACAATTCCCAGCACAACAGCACCAATCGAAACCACAACCGCCCCCCGTTTTGCGAATTTTAGCGGCAATTCTCCTGCTAGGCGGTGTAGGGTTAGTAATAACCCAGGCAGGGTCAGTAATAACCCGTTGGGGATCGCCGGATCGGGAATATTCAAACCGGGAATACTCGAACCCCACGGATCCCTATACCGACCCCCTCCTGACTCCGGATATTACCGAAGGGGCCACGATCGAACCTGGCCAGTACCTGCAACTGAGGCGTTCTTTCACCACTCAAGGGCCAGAGGATGGGGAGTTAATCTTGTTGAGGCAGCAAGGGGAGGCTATCCCTGGAAATCAACTGGGATTTATCCCCAGTGGCAGTGTTCTGTTGGTGATGGGTAAACCCCCAGCAGCAAGCGACACAGATGCCTGGGTTCAGGTCCAAGTTTGCTCGACCCCAGACCCGGTGGAATCGCCAGGGACTGCAACGGGTCCGGTTTCTCCGGGTGAAGGGGCCTCGGAACCCGTAACCGAGGAGCCAGCACCAGCCGCGCCACCCCTTGTCGGGGTCCGTCCGAGTAATATTGGGTGGATTTCAGAGAAGTTGTTACTTCCGCAGGTGCTGCCAAATTTCGTCCCCACCGCTACGGAACAAGGGGGATGTATCGATGAACCGAATCCTCAGTCCTTTTCGGTGCCGTAACTGTTGCCCTAACCGGGTTGTTGGGTCTGCAAACAGGCGATCGCTTATTTTATATTTTTGGCACATCCTGGGATGTGTTCCCCTCGTTACAAAATTTGGAATTTAAAAACCGGGGAACTGCTTGATACACTCACTGGGCATACCGACTCAGTTGAATCTCTTGCTATCAGTCCCGATGGACGGACTCTTGTCAGTGGCAGTGGAGGCGTTTGGACTGATCATGGTGACAACAGCATCAAGGTTTGGCGGTTACAATAACAGTATTTTTTTGATAACAGATTCTAGGAATTTATCAAGGGAAATCATAAATCATGTTCACTCAAACCGATAAAAAATATTATACTCCCGAAGAATACCGGAAATTAGAAGAACAATCTGATTATAAAAGCGAGTACCGCGATGGAGAAATTGTCCCCATACCGGGGGGAACTACCAATCATAATGAATTAGCGTTAACTTTAGCTGCTTTACTCAAACTGAAACTCAGAAAACAAAACTATCGGATTTATATGGGTGATATTCGGTTGTGGATTCCTCGCTATCGTCAATACACCTATCCCGATGTTATGGTGATTGGCGGCGAACCGATTTATACGGATACGGGAACGACTACGGTCACGAATCCATTGCTGATTGCGGAGGTTTTATCGAAGTCTACGCAAAATTATGACCAAGGCGATAAATTTATGTATTATCGCTCGATACCGGAAATGCGGGAATATTTGTTAATTGACCAAACTCGGTTTTATGTGATGCAATATTATAAAATTGAGGAGCATAACTGGATGTTAACCGAATGGGAAGGGGAAGCAGCCAGGGTCCGGTTGAAATCTGTTGATTTTGAGGTGTCTTTGGGTGAACTTTATGAAGGAGTGGAGTTTAAGGGATGATTAAATATTAGATGAATTTAACTTAATCTTTAACCAACCGTCTAAAAATTTTGCAGAATATCGAATTACCCTTTATCCTAGTACAGGTGAATATAAGCATAGGGAATCGTTTGATGTTTGAACAGTTATTTACGGAATTTACCGATCGCGATCGCACCGTCCAAAGCAATCGTCGTCCCCTCAAAGGCGTGATTATTGGTGCGGGTCAAGTGGGAATGGCTTGTGCTTATTCCATGTTAATCCAAAATACCCTGGATGAGATGCTCTTGGTAGATGTCAACCAAGAAAAACTCCAGGGGGAAGTCATGGACTTACTCCACGGTGTCCCCTTCCTTGACCCCACGGGAATCCGTTCTGGTACTTTGGCCGAAAGTGATGACCCAGATATCGTCATTATAACCGCTGGAGCAAAACAACAACCCGGGGAAACTCGCTTAGATTTGCTGAATCGCAATGTGCAGATTTTCAAAAAATTGATTCCGGATATTGTCCAATATTGTCCTCATGCAATTCTGCTGTTGGTGACCAATCCGGTGGATATTATGACTTATGTCACCCTGAAGTTATCAGGGTTTCCCTGTAACCGAGTCTTCGGTTCGGGGACGGTTCTGGATACGGCCCGATTTCGATATTTGTTGGCCAATCAATTACAGATTGATCCGCGCAGTTTTCATGCCTATATTATCGGGGAACATGGGGATAGTGAGGTTCCGGTTTGGAGTAAGGTGAATATTGCCGGGATGAATCTGTGCAGTGGTGGAATTGAGGACTGTTCTGAAGCGAATCAAGAGCGATTGCAAGGAATTTTTGACCAGGTAAAAAATGCAGCTTATGAGGTGATTAAGCGCAAAGGGGCGACCTCTTATGCCATTGGGTTGGGGGTGACGGATATTGTGAAAGCGGTGTTGAGAAATCAAAACCGGGTGTTAACGGTGAGTAGTTTTATTCATGGGGTTAATGGCATCAATGATGTCTGTCTGAGTTTGCCTGCGGTGGTGAATCGTGAGGGGGTGACTCGGGTGTTGGATTTATCTTTGACGCCTAATGAAGAAAATCTGCTGCAACAGTCGGCGACCGTCTTGAAAGAGGCGATCGCCAAGCTGGATTTATAAGTGAGGTAAGGTCTTTTTCACTCAGTCGCACATTTTAGTTGCAAGGGAGATAAGTATATCGATCGCCTCAAAGACATCAAGACCGCATGAGTGAGAAACCGGGTTTCTGGCCCAAGTTGCTGTTAATTGCTACAGATTTTGACAAGAAACCCGGTTTCTGGTCCCTGAGATGGAATCAGATACCGGCGTCTTGGTGAGGATAGCCGATCGCCCTCAAGATGGGCAATGGGTAGGCAAATTCGTTAAATTAAAACCAATCAACCCAACTATTTCTCAGCCTGAACCCACCCTAACTCCTTGGAGACTTAACCTCATGACTGCTACTTCTTCCCAGGCGAATCCATTTCCCTTTGATTTTGCACCGCATCCGACAGGAGATGCCGAACTGCTGCAACAACTCGCCTTTATTCCCGGATTGAAAGAAACTCTGGCAGTGCGTCAGGTTCATGCCTTGGAACACGCCACCGTTTGGGTATTGAGCGAAACCTCCGGTGAGAGGGCCCCCGAAACCAGCCAACCGGGGCGATCGCTGGATAATGATGGATTGGGGGGGATGTCCACCGATCGCGGATTTTATCTCTATGGTCAGGTTAACCTCCTGGACCTGCGTCGTGCCGTTCATGTCGCCCACGATCGCCTGACCCGGGGAGAATGGGACCTCGCCCTTCATCCCCGTTGTGGCACCAATCTGTCCGTGGGAATGTTGATCACCGCCGGGTTAGCTTTCGGAATCACGATGGTCCTTCCCCGAGACCCCATCTCCCAACTTTTGGGTTTAGGAGTCGCGGCAACTGCTGCCTCGCAGGTGACCCCAGACCTGGGCATTTTAGCTCAACGCTACCTCACCACCGCCATTCCCTATAATCTGGCCATCGAAGAAATCACCCCGACCCAAGATATGTGGGGACGTTCCGCCCATTTTATCGGGGTCCGTTGGATCGAGTAGTTAATAAAACTTAAAGATTGCAACATTCCAGAGTATCCCGTTAGAGTAGTACGCTGAGAAGCAATTCCACTTAAACTTTTCGTTCAATTCATCAGAAGGAAAAAAAAACACATGGTTCAACGTGGTTCTCAAGTTCGCATTCTGCGTAAAGAGTCGTACTGGTTTCAAGAAGTTGGCACCGTTGCCACTGTAGACCAAAGCGGGATCACCTATCCCGTGATTGTTCGCTTTGACAAGGTGAACTATGCCGGAGTCAACACCAACAACTTCGCGATGAACGAAGTCCAAGAAGTCGCCGGTCCCAAAGCTGGAAAAGCCTCTGCTGGCAAAGGTGGCACCACAACCAAGGCTGCTGCTCGCACAACCGGGACCGACGCCCGTCCCAAAGGCACCAAAACGACCGCCAAACCGGAAGCCGGTGCTAGCGGTACCGTAGAAGGCGATCCCAACCAAGGAACTGAAGCACGCTAACGGGTGCCGGAACTTCCTGAAGTTGAAACAGTGTGTCGAGGGTTAAATCAATTAACCCTCGGTACGAGTATTCTGGGTGGCGATGTTTTGCTGACGCGAACCATCGGCCACCCAGTTTCACCTAAAGATTTTTTGGCGGGAGTCCAGGGATGCGCGATCGCCTCCTGGCAGCGTCGAGGTAAATATCTCGTGGCGCAACTCTCCCAATCACCGGATTCCGATGGGGCTCACCGAGGCAGTTTAGGAGTCCATCTGCGAATGACCGGGCAACTGTTATGGGTCCAGCGAGAGGAACCCTTGCAAAAACATACCCGAGTGCGCCTATTCTTCGAGGGCGATCGGGAATTGCGATTTGTGGATCAACGCACCTTCGGTCAAATGTGGTGGGTCCCCCCAAATATCCCCACCCCCTCAATCATCACCGGATTAGCCAAATTAGGACCGGAACCCTTTTCCCCTGAATTTTCGGTTGAATACCTGACGCGCCAACTTCACAAGCGTCAAAAAGCGATTAAAACCGCCCTCCTGGACCAAACCATTGTGGCGGGGGTGGGGAATATTTATGCCGACGAAAGTCTGTTCCTGAGTGGGATTTTGCCCACCAAACTCTGTGCTCACCTGAGTGGGGCAGAAATTGAGCGACTGCATAGCCAGATTATTGAAGTTTTGCAAACGGCGATCGCTGCCGGGGGAAGCACCTTCAGCAATTTTCTCAACGTCAGCGGTGTTAATGGGAACTATGCCGGAGTCGCTTGGGTTTACAATCGCGCTGGGCAACCTTGTCGCGTCTGTGGTAGTCCCCTCCATCGGCTTAAACTCACGGGACGTTCTAGCCATTTCTGCCCCAATTGTCAGAGTTAGAGGATGGGGGATTGGGATTCATGTTCGTAGTAACGACTTCAGTCGTTCCCGCATGAGTTGGCGTTAGCCAAATCACGCGCACAATAGTCAGCGGTAAGAAGAGGGAGATGGGGGCTCATGTTCGTAGTAACGACTTCAGTCGTTCCCGCATGAGTTGGCGTTAGCCAAATCACGCGCACAATTGTCAGCGGTAAAAATAGGGAGATGGGGGTTCATGTTTGTAGTAACGACTTCAGTCGTTACTACAAACATCCTCCCGATCTCCCGTCTCTCCCCCATCCCCCGACCCCGGAAGGGATTAAAATTAAGGAGAGAAAGCGTTTTAAACAGTGCACAGCAAGTTATGGCAGTTAAAAAAGGTAGTATGGTTCGCGCCGTTCGCGAAACGTTGGACAATAGTTTAGAAGCAAGCGCTAGTGATTCGCGCTTCCCCAGCTATATTTTTGAAACTAAAGGGGAAGTTGTAGACATGAATGGGGACTATGCCCTGATCAAGTTTGGTCAGATGCCTGCCCCGAATGTCTGGCTGCGAATCGACCAACTCGAAGAATTCAAGTAAACCCTAAACTGTTCAACGGTTATATTAATCATGTCCTCCTCTCCCTTTTTTCCTCCCTCTTGTCATCAAGCTCGTGTTTCCATTATTGGTGCGGGTAAAGTTGGCAGTACCCTCGCCCAGCGAGTGGCCGAAAAAAATTTAGCCGATGTGGTGATGTTGGATGTCCTGGAAGGGATGCCCCAAGGGCTGGCCCTGGACTTGATGGAAGCCAGGGGGGTGGAGGGTCATGACCGGCAAATTGTGGGGACCAATGATTATGATGATACGGCGAACTCGGATATTGTGGTAATCACTGCCGGTCGTCCTCGCAAACCCGGGATGAATCGCGATGATTTGATTGAGATTAATGCCAAGATTGTTAAGACAGCAGCTAAGGAGGCGATCGCCCGATCGCCTGAAGCCATCTTAATTGTGGTCACCAACCCCCTCGATGTGATGACCTACGTTGCCTGGGAAACGACTCAACTCCCCTGCCGTCGGGTGATTGGTATGGCCGGAGTTCTGGATGCGGCGCGGTTTAAAACTTTTATTTCGATGGAACTAGGAGTGTCAATCCAGGATATCAAGGCAATGGTCCTGGGAGATCACGGACAATTAATGGTCCCCCTGCCCCGCTACACGACGGTTGATGGGATTCCCTTGATGGAACTGCTGGATGCTCAAACCATTGAGCGAATTGTGGAACGCACGCGCAATGGGGGCACGGAAATCGTAGAATTAATGAAGACCGGGAGTGCTTATTTTGCTCCAGCCTCTTCGGTGAGTCTGATGATTGAAGCGATTTTGCTTGACCAGTCGCGAATCGTTCCGGCTGCGGCTTATCTTCAGGGTGAATATGGGTTACGCGATTTGTTCATCGGGGTTCCTTGCCAGTTAGGACGTCGAGGGATTGCTCAGGTGTTAGAACTCGAACTGGATGAGGGAGAACGGGCGGCTTTCCAGGCTTCTGCTGAATCCGTTGCCCAGCATCTCAAGCAAGCTCACGAAATTTTATCAGGCAGTACCTTGGGTTAAGGCAAGTGGGTTGGCAAATCGGAGGTTTCTAAGGGAACGGGCGATCGCCTTCGGGACCTAGGGAGTCGGTTCAGTCGCAATTAGAAACCAGGTTTCTAGGGGACATCCCTGTTCATGAGTCACCAATTTGGACCAGAAACCCGGTTTCTTATCCTTTTGTGATCCTTTCTATGGATTTGATTCTGTACCGACGCCCGAGAAAGGGGTGGGACTAGAGAACCGATGGGCATTGTGTCAGGTTAAATGAGTTTCGCGGCACACTTTAAGTAAGAGCTGAATCTGAATTCGGTTTGCTCCTTTATACGTTTTGCTATGGATAGTTGTTCTATTTCTTCGATTAAAGACCTCAATGCGGCGATCGCCGCTCAGAATCCTTTCCCTTACCCGGCATCGGTCAGCGATCGCGAAATTTGGCGGGATGACCTTCCCAATCTCAATAGCTTGAACGATCGCATTCGTCAGGTGGTTTTTCAAGCCCTTGAGCGCTCTCGCCAAGGTCGTTCTGCTCTGAATGCGATCGCCGTAACCGGGAATCCCGGTATGGGCAAAAGTCATCTGATCAGCACCCTGCGTCATCAGGTCCAACAAGATGATAGTGCATTGTTCGTTTATATCAATGCCGGTCAATTAACCGATTTAAACCTCCTGCGCTATCAATTTCATCAGCGGGTGGTGGAGAGTTTACGCTATGCCGGTCAAGGGGGCGTCATGCAGTGGCAATGCCTAGCGGCAGCGATCGCCAATCATGCCATTCATGCGATCGACTCCAATGCACGGACCTTTTCTCCCTCCGAACTGATTGCCAAACTCAACAATCACACCCGGGCTAAAAATCAAACTTGGGTGACTCAACTCACGGAAGGATTCTGCAAACTTAAACCGGATCTCGCCGATCCGGATATTGTCCGGGGGATTATCTGGACCCTCTCTAGCACGGAAGCCCCCTACAGTATTAAATGGTTGTCCGGGATGGCGATCGCCCCTTCTAAAGCCACGGAACTCGGTTTACCCAATCGGTCCCGAGACTCCCGCGATGCCGATGCCTGGGAAATCCTCATGCATACCTTAACCCTAATTAGTGCTTATTACCCCCTAATAATATGTTTTGACGAGTTGGAGGCGGCAGATAAAAGCGATACGGGGTTAAAACGAGAACGGGTGGTTGCCAGCATTATTAAACGAATCTGGGATACCTTGCCTCGCGCCTCCCTAGAACAGGGATTGGTCCTATTCAGCGTCATGACGGAGGAAACTTGGCGCAATAAGGTCCAAGCGCTGCCCCCGGGAATCGCCAATTACCTGTGCAAACAAGGTGAACCGATGCAGTTATACCAAATCAGTCCTGATGGCATTGTGGAGTTGGTGCGCCTCTGGTTACAAGGGTTTTATGAACACTACCATTTAACCCCACCTAACCCGGTTTATCCCTTTGAAGCGGGTCAATTGAGGGCGTTAGCGCGGGAACAGTTGTCAGTGCGGGAGATTTTGGAATGGTGTGCGGAAAATTTCCATCCGGTGGAAGAAGACCCCTTTGAACAGGTGGAAGCGGCGTTTGAACGGGAACAAAATTTTCCCGCGACTCCGGACTCTGGGCTCGATAATGGGACAGTCGCTCAGGGGATTTATTTTGGGTTCCAACGGGTTCTGGGACAGAAGATTGCTGGGGTGGCAGTGGAGTCTGTGAGCGATCGCATTCAGGGCGATCGCCACAATCGCGGTTATATTCACTTTACCTTGACCACTCGTGAGAATGGCCGTTTATCCACCCTGGGTGTGGCGATCCTCCAAGAGATGCAGAGCCAAAAAGTGGAAGCGGCTTTAAAACGGTTGGTTCAATATGAAACTTTTGATCTCACCTGTGGCTGTTTAGTTCGCCCTTACGAGCAGGTGATTCCCCCGCATTGGCAAGCATCCCGTTATCTGCAACAGTTCGCAGGAGAACGGGGGGGACAGTGGGTGGATTTGAAAGCCCTGGAGATTCTCCCTCTAATTGCGATTTGGCGAGTGTATCAGCGCCGGATTGAGTATGGACTTCGGGCGGAACAAATTTTTGAGTTTATCGCTTACCGAAAACTCGCCACAGAAAATCCTCTGTTACAGGCGATCGCCCGCAGTACCCTTTCTCCGGAACGGGTCAAAGAGGCGACGCTCACTCCCGAGTCTGAATCGGTTAAAGGGATTAATTTAGCCACCTCTGACACCGTTTAGGGCAAGGATGAGTTGACCCCCACCCTTCACCGCACTGTCCCTGTGGGGTTGAATTTTCAGCGGATTATATCCGGGGAGTCTCTTTGTAAGCGATGATGATGGAGTTCCCTTTTTAATAAGTATTATTACTGAGTTAATTGGGTCGTTTTGCTGTGTAAACTAAAAGGAAAGAAACCGGATTGAGGGCGATCGCGTCTCAGAGAAAAATCAGCGGTTCCAGCCAAATCTCAAACTGTCCTAGTTTTCTCTATCAAAGGGTTTAAACCGCTTAGGCTGTAAATATTAGAACCGATGGGCCCATCCAACCGCCCATCCTTCTGAATTCAGGGAGAATCTACCCACCCTCGGCAATTCAGGTGCTTGTTTCTACTCAACTCTTAATTATAGCTAATCTCCATTGATCGGCCCCTTAACTTAATAATTCTTAACCGATTTTTTGGACTTTTGTAACTTTTGCTTTATAATCTGTTACAGAAGAGAAAAGCAAAGACCAGCGAGGGATCGCCTTGCTGAGTATGAGAACTAGACGAGGAAATGTTATGTCTGAGATATTCCCGGTTATCCTCCTGGCCCTTGGCACGATAGCGATCGCGTACTTCCTAGAGCTATTTGCCGCCATCTTTGGGGATGTATGGTTATTAATCGCCGCCATTCCCAGTTGGTCCTGGACTGTAGTCTTATTATTGGCCGTAATTGCTACTTATAAAGCCTTACCTGAATAAGTAATCATGCTTAATCCTGTTCGGTTAATCCGAGTCCACCCCTCAGAAATCCCCGGACAAATTCTGCACCCAACCATTTTATCCCCCGGGTGGTCAGCCCCATGCCCAAACTGACCCCAATAAATCGGTGGGAATCTATGACTTGGCGGGGTCAATTCAACGGCAACCACCGCCCAATCTTCCCTTTGGGAAATCTCACGATGGCAATATGAGCTATACTGTCGCCGCAGCAATGGCAGAACAGGTCATGAATGCTTCAGATTAAGAGTTGATCGCTACAAAACTCTTTCAACCCTGGGGAATGACGAGGGTCGGTTTTGGACCGATAGAAACTGCTGAGTCCGGCGATCGCGCCGGGAACCCGAACAGGATCATCCCCCCTTGATTGCAACGGCAGGGTCAGTTGATGTCTCTGGGGAAGATGATACTAAATCCGGTACTGATAGACCTATCAGTACCGAATTTAGTATGAACTGGGGTTGCGAGGGACGGATGAAGCCGTTGGTGCATGATTGGTAGTGGGATAGTTTGGGATAGTCTGCCAACAGTCAACGCCACGCAGGGGGGAGAGGCTCAACGGACAAATCTGCTCCTCTGGGAGTTCAATACAAAACAGGTGGGTAATAACCGGATTGGGTATAAAACAGGATATTATTATTAACATAAAATAAATATAAAGACTTTTTTAAAAGCTCTAAAACATTTTTTAGAAATTTTGTCAAGTCTCTCAAGAAATAAATAGGAAGAGTAAGGCGGGCGGGATATCAAATCAGTCCGACTACTCCGGAGAGTAGCGAGTCCAAAAGCGGTTGAAACCTCCGAGTTGTTCCCAAAAATGTAGTGAGTGAGGTAGGCTCCAATGGTCACACAGTCCCAACTTGTCGCGATGCAAAAAGAATACGCTGAACTCCAGAAAAGGCTTGAGGAGAGCGAAACCTTGTTGCAGGTGAGCTTTAGTCAAGCCCCGATGGGTATGGTGCAGTGTGGATTAGAGGGTCAAATTTGGCAGGCGAATCAGAAATTCTGCCAGATCGTCGGATACACAGTGCAGGAGTTGCGATCGCGAAGTTTTGAGGACCTGACCCACCCCGAGGACTTGAATAGAGAATTAGTCTGGGCCAAAAAATTAGTCAAAGGCGAGATTGATAGCTATTCCCTACAAAAACGATATTTGAGAAAGGATGGGGCGATCGCCCGAGTTTCCCTGCGGGTGAATTTGGTCCGGGATGGCAAGGGACTGGCGCATTCCCTCATGGGTTTTATCACAGAAATTACCGATGATCAAGGTAAAATTCACCCGTTCAAAGATGAGGTGAGACAGGAGAAAGCGGAACGGGAACGCGCCGAAGCGGCTTTGCATGAATATGAAGCCCGCTTTGAACGGTTAGCGAAAACTTTACCTGGAATGGTTTATCAATATCGTCAGTATTTGAACCAACCCGGGGAGGATATTTTTACTTATGTTTCCCCGGCTTGTCGAGAGATTTATGAACTCGAACCCGAAGCAGTCCTCAATAATTGTCACTTAATGTGGCAGATCATTCATCCGGAGGATAGTACGGGATTTGCGGACTCCTTCATCCGCGCGGCCCAAACGGGGAAAGAATGGTATTATCAGTGGCGGATTATCACCAGTTCGGGAAAACTGAAATGGCTGCAAGGGGCTGCCAAAAAGTCACCTCAACCCGATGGTGCGATGTTATGGGATGGGATGGTTCTGGATATTACCGATCGCAAGTTGGCCGAAGAGTCGATGCGTCAACAGATCGAGATGTTGGACCAAGCGAATGACTCGATTATCATTCGTGACTTAAACAACCAAATCGAATATTGGAATCAAGGTGCTCAACGATTATATGGATGGAGTCTCACCGAGGTTAGGGGAGAATATATTCATGAGTTTTTGCAGACGCGGTTTCCTGAACCGTTGTCAGAAATTATGGCAATTTGTTTACGCGAGGGGCATTGGCGAGGAGAGTTGGTCCATACCAAGCGAGATGGTACTCCAGTGGTGGTGGAAAGTCGCTGGACCTTGCAACGGGATGAACAGAATCATCCTCGGGCGATTTTAGAAATTAACACGGATATCAGCGATCGCAAACAAGCAGAACAGGCTTTAAAAGACAGTGAAGCGCGCTTTCGGACGACCTTTGAGCAAGCGGCAGTGGGGGTGGCTCATGTGGATTTTGAGGGCCGGTTTATTCGCATCAATCAACGGTTTTGTGACATTGTGGGATATTCCAAAGCAAAAATGTTAGCCCTGACCTTTCAGGAGATTACCCATCCCGACGATTTAGATGTAGATTGGGAATTGGCGCAGCAGGTGAAGCGAGAGCAAATTACTCATTATTCCATTGAGAAGCGCTACATTCGCCAGGATCAGACCTGGATTTGGGTGAATTTAACTGTGGCAATGGAGCAAGACGGGAATTATTGGATTTCGGTGGTAGAAGATATCAGCGATCGCAAGCAAGCTGAATCTGACCGACTCAAAAGTGAGGCTAAACTGCGAGAAAAAGTGGCCCGAGAGGAACTGCTGAATCGGCTGACTTCCCAAATTCGCAATTCCCTGGATCTGAATCGGATTCTGCAAACGGTGGTAACTGAACTACATCGGGTTTTGACTCTGGATCGCTGTTACTTTTTATGGCATGAAACGGAACCGACTGCGGTTTGGTCTTGCATTCAAGAGGCTAAACGGCCCAATTTAGACAGTTTCTTGGGAGAATACCCGATTCCAGAAAATAACTCTTTGTATGGGCAATTGACAGCAGGGGAAATGGTCTGGTGCGATGATTTGGTCCAATCGCCGGATCCGGACTGGCATAGTATTTATTTAGAACAGGGCTTCAGTGCGATTTTGTTAGTTCCCCTGCGAAAAAATAATGGCAAGTTAGGGGTGATTTGTTGTGCCACCTTGGGGGAACCCCGTACCTGGAAAACCTCGGACTTTGAATTGTTAGAGGCGGTCCGGGACTGCATGGAAATTGCCATTTCTCAGGCCCAACTGTATAAAGACGCCACGGCGCGATCGCAAAAACTCGAACAAACCCTCAAAGAACTCCAAAAAGCTCAAACTCAACTCATTCAAAGTGAGAAAATGGCGAGTCTGGGCCAACTGGTGGCCGGAATTGCTCACGAAATTAATAATCCCGTTAGTTTTATTTTTGGAAATATCATCCATGCTAGAGAATATCTGTCGGATTTGCTAGAAGTGGTGGAACTCTATGACCAACATTATCCGAATCCGGGGCCGGAGATTATGGATAAAGTAGAGCAGGTGGATTTAGAGTTTTTGAAGGAAGACTTTTCCAAACTTTTAGACTCAATGGAACAGGGGGCGATTCGCATCCGAGAAATTGTGACTTCCTTTCGGACTTTTTCACGGTATGATGAAGCGGCCCTCAAAGATGTAGAGATCCATTCGGGAATCGAGAGTAGCTTAATGATTCTGAAAAATCGGTTAGACTCTCAAGGGAATCGTCCCGAAATTGAAGTGATTAAAAACTATGGAACCCTTCCGAAGGTCCAGTGTTTTGCCAGCGAACTGAATCAGGTGTTTATCAATATTCTGACCAATGCGATCGATGCTATTGATGAAGCGTATTCTCGCCAGAAAAATCGCCAGGAACTGGGTAAAATCTGGATTCAGACTCAGGTTCTACCGGGCGATCGCATTGCGATCCAGATTAAAGATAATGGCTGTGGCGTTGCAGAAAATGCCCTCCCCCACCTCTTTGACCCCTTTTTTACCACCAAACCCATCGGGAAAGGGACGGGGTTAGGATTGGCCACTAGCTATCAAATTACGGTGGATCGCCACAAAGGTGGACTCCAATGTACCTCCACCCCAGGGATAGGGACGGAATTCACCCTTGAACTCCCCATTCACCAGGACCAATTTCACAAGGATGAAAAAGGATAAAAAAGACTGATAAATATTAGGCATCTCCCCCATCTCCCCCATCCTCCGGATCTCCCCCTCCCCATCGATCCTTAAAAAAATCTCAATCGTCGTTAACTCTCAGAGCAAGCGCGGTAGAATAGAAAGAAAGCAGAACACTTAAAAAAGTGCCAGGGACTGGAGAGACAATATAATGCAAGCGATCGCGGACTATTTGATCACCGAAAAAATTCATGAAAGTATTCATACCCTGGTGTACCGTGGATCTCGGCCCGGGGATGACAGCTCCGTGATGATTAAAATTCCCAATGCTGAATATCCGACTATGGGGGAACTGGTTCGGTTGCGGAATCAATATGCGATCGCCAAAAATCTCAACGTCCCCGGAATTGTCAAACCCTTAAGCTTAGAACGCGATCGCAATGGATTGGCTCTGATTCTGGAAGATTTTGGCGGAATTTCTTTAACAGATTATATCACATCTCATCCCCTTTCTATTTCCGATTTTCTCTATATTGGGATCCAAATTGCCGATGCCTTAGAAGCGTTATATCAAAATCGCATCATTCATAAAGATATCAAGCCGGATAATATTTTAATTCACCCCCTGACCAAACAGGTTAAGGTGACCGATTTTAGTATTTCTTCGCGGTTGCCGAAAGAAACCTTGACCTTGGTCAATCCCAATGCTTTAGAGGGAACCTTGGCTTATATTTCCCCGGAACAAACGGGGAGAATGAACCGATTCATTGATTATCGCACGGATTTTTATTCCTTGGGGGTAACGTTTTATGAACTATTAACGGGAACCTTACCCTTTGCCTCGACGGATGCGATGGAATTAGTCCATTATCATATCGCCAAACAGCCAGTCCCCCCGAACCGAGTAGTTCCGGAGATTCCCGAGGCGATCGCTGAGATTGTTATGAAATTGATGGCGAAAAATGCGGAAGAAAGATATCAAACAGCGGGAGGGTTAAAAGCGGATTTAGAAACCTGTTTGATGCAACAGCAAACCACGGGCAGCATTCAACCCTTTGCGATCGCCCAGCAAGATAAAGCGGCGCGATTCCAGATTCCGGAAAAACTGTACGGTAGATCCGGGGAAATTGAGCAATTAATGGGGGCATTTGAATCCGTTGCCGCCGGGACTGCTCAACTGATGTTAGTGGCGGGATATTCAGGGATTGGAAAATCGGCATTAGTTCAGGAAGTCCATAAACCGATTCTGGCAAAACGGGGTTATTTTATCTCAGGAAAATTTGACCAGTTCAAGCGAAATATTCCGTTTGAACCGCTGATTCAAGCGTTTCGCGATTTAATTCGCTACCACATCCTCACGGAAAGTCCCAAGGCGATCGCCACCTGGAAAAAACAACTCACGGCTGCTTTAGAAAAACAAGCACAGGTGATCATTGATGTGATTCCTGAAGTTGAATTTCTGTTAGGAAAACAACCGGCACTTCCGGAACTCCCGGCGGCTGAATCCCAAAATCGCTTTAATCGAGTCTTTCAAAACTTTATTCGGGTGTTTGCCAATGAACATCATCCCTTGGTGTTGTTTTTAGATGATTTACAATGGGCGGACATCGCCTCATTAAAGTTACTAGAGTTGCTGTTAAGCGACGCAGATTTACATCACCTGCTGGTAATTGGGGCTTATCGGGATAACGAAGTGAGTCCGGTGCACCCGTTGATGTTAATGGTCAATCGTCTCGAACAAACTCAGGGGGTGCCGATCAACCGCATTGAAGTTCCACCCCTGAAGCAAGAGGATTTGAATCAGCTAGTTGCCGATGCCTTAAACTGTCCACAAGGGCGCGCACAAAAGATTTCCGAACTGGTGTTTCAGAAAACTCAAGGGAATCCGTTCTTTGTCACCCAGTTTTTAAAATCCCTGGATGAGGATCATGTACTAGAGTACGATCGCGATCGCGGGTATTGGCAGTGTGATCTCACCCAAGTTAAATCCTTAGCGGTTTCCGAGAACATTGTAGAATTTATGGCGACTCAGTTGCAACGGTTACCGTCCTCCACCCAAACCGTTTTAACCTTAGCCGCTTGTATCGGACATCAATTCGACCTCGCGACCTTAGCGGTAGTCTATCAGCATTCCCTCGGGGGAACTTCAGCCCAGTTGTGGGAAGCGCTGCAAGCGGGGGTGGTGATTCCCGTCAGCGAATTGTATAAATTTTTCCAATCGGATTCGGGGTCTGAGGGAGAAGAACTCAACACCGAAGTCCCTTCGGTGCAGTATAAGTTTTTACACGATCGCGTCCAACAAGCCGCTTATTCTTTGATTCCTGACCCTGAGAAACAAGCCACCCACCTCAAAATCGGACGGTTACTCTTCCAAAATACCCCCGGGGAAGCGGTAGAAGAAAAAGTTTTTGATTTAGTCAATCAATTGAATATCGGGGCCGATTTAATCGAGAGTTTAGGGGAAAAATATCAATTAGCAGCCTTGAATCTGCAAGCGGGACATAAAGCCAAAGCGGCCACCGCTTACGAACCGGCATTACGGTATTTGGAGGCAGGGTTGGCTTTATTGAATCCCACCAGTTGGGGCGATCGCTATGATTTAACCCTCCCGCTTCATCTGGCCGCCGCCGAATCTGCCTATTTGAGTACCGACTTTGAACGCATGGAGTCCCTCGCCCAAATCGTCCTCGAAAAAGCCGAGACTCTCCTGGACAAAATTCAAATTTATGAAGTCAAAATTCAAGCCTACACCGCCCAAAATAAACAACTGGATGCCTTGGCTACCGCCAGAGAATCCTTGGCTTTATTAGGAATTAACTTACCGGAACAGCCCAGCTTTGACCATATTCAAAACGGACTAGGGGAACTGTTTTCCCGGTTAACGGCTCAGTCTGTCAAAGCCTTAAGCGAATTGCCCAAAATGAGCAATCCTGACAAAAAAGCGGCGATGCGGATTCTCAATAGTGCCATTGCTCCCGCCTATCAATCCGCCCCTTTATTGTTACCCTTACTGGTGTTTGAAGAAGTTAAGCTATCCCTCGAATATGGCAATACCGATGAGTCAACTTATGCCTACGCTTGTTATGGATTAATTTTATGTGGCATTGTGGGAGATATCGAAACCGGCCATCAATTTGGGAAATTAGCCTTAACGGTGTTGGCCCAATTCGAGAATCAGAAACTCAAAGCCCGGACGATGATGGTGGTGAATAATAATGTCCGGTTCTGGAAGGAACCCCTCCAGCACACGATTCCCCCTTTATTGATCGGGTATGAGAGTGGACTGGAAACCGGAGATTTAGAATATGCCGGGTTATGTGCTTATAATTACTGTATTAATTCCTTTTTTGCCGGAAAAGAATTGGGCCAGTTGGAAGCGGAAATGTCTTCCTACAGCCTGCTGATGGAGAAATTCAAGCAGACGAATACCCTCAACTATCAAAAAATGTACTGGCAGGTCCTATCTCACTTAATTCGAGGGGCTGATCATCCAGAGCATCTGGTGGGGGAACTCTATAATGAGTTCACTATGTTACCGCTCCATGAACAAACCAGCGATCGCTACGCTTTATGTTGTTTGTATTTGAACAAACTCATTCTCAGCTATCTGTTCAGACAAAGCAACGCCGCTTTTGAAAATGCCGGGATTGCGGCGAATTATTTAGATGGCTTGACCGCAGTTTATCCGTTACCTCTCTTCTATTTTTATGACTCCCTGGCTGCATTGGGTGTCTATGGGAAGCGGCCCGAATCTGAACAAAAAGTGCTGTGGGATAAGGTAGAAGAAAATCAAGAGAAGATGAAAAAATGGTCAGAATTTGCCCCGGATAATTTTCTCCATAAGTATGAATTGGTGGAAGGGGAAAAAGCCCGAGTTAAGGGGGATATTGCCGAGGCGATCGCCGGTTATGACCGGGCCATTCTCCACGCCCGGGAAAGCCAGTATATTCAAGAAGAAGCCCTGGCGAATGAACTCGCCGGTGAATTTCATCTCCAGCGAGGAAATCAACAAATCGCCCAATTTTATTTAACGGAAGCCTACTATGGATATGTGCGTTGGTCAGCCAGTGCTAAGGTGAAATGTTTAGAACAAAAATATCCCTTAGTGTTGGCCCGAGTCACCCAACGCTCAGTGATTCGGCCTTTCAGCATTCAGGAAACTATTTCCTCCTTTTCCACCAGCAGTACGAGCATCAGCCAAAATTCTTCCGCCTTAGATATGACCACGGTGATGAAAGCTGCCTTAGCGCTTTCCGAAGAACTGGTTCTCGATAAATTCCTCAATAAGTTAATGCGGGTCATTCTGGAAAATGCTGGGGCACAAACTGGGTTTTTAATCCTAGAAAAAGAGGGAAAACAAGTCATCCAAGCGGCGGGAAATATTGAGGAAGAGACGGTGACGACTACGATACCGTCTATTGAAATTAGTTGCGCGGGAATTCCTCTGGAAGATTTCTCCTGTTTGCCGTTGAGTATTATTAATTATGTGCATCGGACCGGGGAAGTTCTGGTTCTCAATAATGCAGCGGTGGAGTCGGTCTTTATGACGGATCCGTATATTATCACGAAGAAACCAAAATCAATTCTTTGCTTCCCGATCGCCTACCAAGGCCATACTGTGGCAATTTTATACTTGGAAAATAACTTGAGCACCGGGGTGTTTACCCGCGATCGCCTCGAAGTGTTAAAGTTGCTTTCCTCTCAGGCGGCGATTTCCCTAGAAAATGCCCGATTATACCAGAATTTAGAACAGTCGCTTCAGGACTTGAAAGAAGCCCAATTGCAACTGGTTCAGACGGAAAAAATGTCTACTCTGGGACAGTTAGTGGCCGGAGTTGCCCACGAAATCAACAATCCCCTCAGTTTCGTTCACGGCAATCTGAATATGGCCCTCCAATATGGCGAAGATTTACTGAATCATCTGCAACTCTATCGGCAATGTTATCCTGAACCTGTTGCCGATATCCAAAATCATGCCACGGCGATCGATTTAGAATACTTGCAAGAAGATTTCCTGGAAATGCTGCGGTCCATGAATCTGGGAACCGATCGCATCAAGGAAATTGTCAAATCCCTGAAGAATTTTTCTCGCAAAGACCCTGGAGTGTTTCAAAAAGCGGATATTCATGCCGGAATAGATAGCACTCTGCTGATTTTATCTAATCGCTTGAAAGCGACAGGTTCTAAACCATCCGTCACGGTCATCAAAGAGTATGGAAATCTTCCCTTAGTTTCCTGCTATCCTGGACAACTGAATCAGGTGTTTATGAATTTGATTGCTAATGCGATCGATGCGTTAGAAGTGGGGGTCTCTAATCATTTATCCTCGGTTACCAGGGGTTCATCTGGAGAGAATCACCCTGCACTTTTGCCGAAAGAACCCGAAACTAAAACCATTCGCATTCGGACAGAATTGAAAGAGAATAGTGTCGCCATTCAAATTGCTGACAATGGATCGGGGATGAATGAGGAGGTGCAGCAACAATTATTTCATACTTTCTTTACGACGAAACCGGAAGGAAAAGGAACGGGACTGGGGTTATCCATTAGTCATCAAATTATTGTGGAACGTCATCATGGCAAACTCCTGTGCAATTCCCAACCTGGGGAAGGCACAGAGTTTACCATTGAGATTCCGATTCGCCCTTAAAACCGGCGGGTTTAATCCGGATTAGGACCGAGGAACTCGCCCGACGGTTTCTAATATTTTCAGGGGACCAACTGCTTTGAGAATCTGCATTTCGTGGGAATTCCGGACAAATAGGGAACCGACAAAGGCGAGGGAGTTGATGGAAATGGACTCAAAACTTTCCTGCGATCGCGGAACAATCAGCATCCAGTCTCGGGTCATTAAAAGATTATAAGGACCTGCTTGTTTCGGTGTCGTTTCCCCGGCTTGTAAACCCACAGTTGCTAACAGTTTTAGATAGGATTGGAGGGAGAGTTCCGCTGCTGCCAAGGGATGGTTAAATAAGTCGGGTTCAAAAAAGGTGACGGCACAATCAAAGGGAAAGGCGGCGATCGTTCCCACCCCATCTACCACCGTTGCCGACAGGATTGCGGGTTCCAAAGGAATCCTCGGTCCATCGGAGGCGATCGGCAGAGGGACTAATTGCAAATGTTTGTGTCTCTGACTCGCCCCCGCTTCCTTGCCGCCATTATAAAACCCTAACCCATCAACCTGCTGTAAACAGCCCCACATTGCCTCAAAATCGGCCAAGGTGAGTAACATTTCCTGTTCCTCAAACTCCCGCGTCACTAATAACAGATGATAGTCTACGACATTAAATTTATTTAATAAACAAACATGAGTGGGGGAAATATCGGTGACAAATAAATCGCGTTCATAAGGTAAAAAGGGATTAAATTCTTGACCCGATTTCTGAGTTTTCTCGGCTTCGGATTGCTTGGCCTCCTGCTTGCGAACGAGATTCGACAAAATCCGTACTAAAAAGCGCAGTCCCAGGGTTTCTAAAAACTCAGAATCCGTGGGAATCGATTGGAGTGCACCGGATTCTATTCCATGTTGCGTACAGTGTTTCACCTTAAACCATAGGGTATCTGGTTCTAGGGTGAGGCTGCCTTGCATCCTCGGTTTGTCCTCTAGCATGATGGCAATGTGACGGATAGGATTACCGGATCTACTGTAGAACAGATTCGGACATTTGACTAGACTGGAGTCGGTGGGAACAATTCTATGGTGATCAATTTATCTATTTTATCAGAGGGGGAATAAAAAGTCCAGGATTTTAAGATAAAATAAAAAATATTTTTTTATCCCCAATTTGACAAATGAGTGCATCGAATTCTGCTGAAAGATCGGGACCGGGGGTTCCGACCCTGCCGCCTAATTTGACGCTGCGATCGTATCAAAAGCAGGCGATCGCCAGTTGGTTTGGCAACCAGGGACGAGGAACCCTGAAAATGGCAACGGGAAGCGGCAAAACCATCGCTGCCTTGGCGATCGCCACGGAACTCTATCAGCGCATCGGATTACAAGTATTGCTCATCCTCTGTCCCTACCGCCACCTCGTCAATCAGTGGGCGCGAGAATGTGAGATGTTCGGATTGGCCCCGATTTTAGCCTTTGAAAATGTTTCCACCTGGCAGAGTCAGCTTTCTACCCAACTCTACAACGTCAACGCCAACCTCCAACCTTTTCTCACAATTATTACCACCAATGCCACCCTGATCAGTGAGGGATTACAGTCTCAATTGCGGTACTTCCCTGCAAAAACCTTGATTATAGGAGATGAAGCACACAACCTGGGTGCACCGCGTCTCGAAGAAAGTTTACCCCGGCAAATTGGCTTACGATTAGCCCTTTCTGCCACTCCTGAACGCTATTTTGATGAGACTGGAACAGCGGGTTTACTCGACTATTTCGGCCCGGTTATTCCCCCGGAACTGACCCTTGCTGATGCAATTCGCGCAGGGGCATTAGTGCGGTATCTCTATCATCCAATTTTGGTGAATTTAACTGAGAATGAAGGCTATGCTTATTTGAAATTAACCAAGCGAATTGGGTGGATATTACGCCATCAAGAAAACATGGACCTCAATCATGAAGATTTAAGAGGATTAGTCATGCAACGGGCCCGGTTAGTAGGGTCAGCAAGTAATAAATTAACTGCGTTGCGGGAGTTAATGAAAACTCGCCTACATACCAGCCATACTTTATTTTATTGTGGCGATGGGACCGTTGAAGAGTCCGCTTCCCGAGGCAGTAATCGCCAACTGGAAGCAGTTTCTCACCTGCTGGGGTCTGAACTTGGCTATCGGGTCAATACCTATACGGCTGACACGGCGATCGAAGAACGAGAAGAACTCCGACGGCAATTTGAAAGTGGAGAATTACAAGGATTAGTGGCAATTCGCTGTTTAGATGAAGGGGTGGATATCCCCGCGATTAAAACCGCTGTTATTCTCGCCTCTAGTGGCAATCCGCGCCAGTTTATCCAACGTCGGGGCCGAATTTTGCGCCCTCATCCCAACAAGGAACGGGCGACGCTCTTTGATACCATTGTTATGCCACCAAAACTTGACCGAGAAGCATTAGAAGTTGAGCGAAATATCTTAAGAAAAGAATTGCACCGTTTCATAGAATTTGCTGATTTAGCCGACAATGCCGGAGAAGCACGAATGCAATTACTCCAACTTCAGAAATTTTACGGATTATTAAGTCTTTGACAGTTGGGGTTAATCCAGGTAAAATTGATGACAATTGGGTAAAACTTCAATCGGGGAGAAAATCACAAAATGTACGCCAGTCACCCGCCAGAATCAGATACAACCCTGGGAGTCCCCTATCCTTCCGGGACAGTTCCTGTCAAAAAACACCTCATTTTCGCAGAAAATCAGCCCACCTATCACCCCAGCAATCGACCCCATGAGGAACTGCGGGATATCGAAGAACCGATCACCGGTGCCTCCCCAGAAGTCCGCGCCATTATTGAGCGGGTTTTACAAGCAGAAAAAGATAAACTCTATATGAAAATGCCCCGAAATATTAACGATGATATCCTCAGAATTGTTAAGGAAGTAATTCAATGAAACTGATTTCTCTGACGCTTTGTAATTTCCGCCAATTTTATGGGAGAACCCCGGAAATTTTCTTATCCCGAGGGTCGCATAATACCACCATTATTCATGGTAATAATGGGTCCGGGAAAACTACGCTGATGAATGCCTTTACTTGGGTGCTTTATGAACAATTTTCCGGTGCTTTTGCCGGACCCGATCGCCTGGTGAATAAACGCGCCATTACTGAAGCAAAACCCGGTGAACCTGTTGCCTGTTGGGCGCAGTTGGTGTTTGAACATGACAGCAAACGCTATCAAGCAAAACGCCTAATTCGCGCTTACAATACTGAGACAGGAATCACTCATGGTTCCAGTGAGTTATTTATGACGATCGCTGGAGATGATGGCAGATGGTCCCCTCCTCCACCGCAACAACATCCCGATGATATTATTGGCCGTATTTTACCCGAAAGTTTACATCAATACTTCTTTTTTGATGGAGAACGCATCGAGTATATCGTCCGTTCCGAGAAAAAAGCCGAAATTGCCGAAGCAACTAAGAAATTACTGGGATTAGAAGTTTTAAATCGGGCAATTCGGCATCTCGGGGAAACCCGCAAAAACTTAGAAAATGAATTAAAAGCGATTGGCGATCCGCAAACCAAACAGTTATTAAAAGAAAAGGCAACCCGGGAGAAAGACGGCACTCGCCTTCAGAAACGACAAACGGAGATTACCAAAGAGTTAGAAGCACAAGCGCAACTCAAGAAAACTATCAGCGATCGCCTCCTGGAATTAGGCGGTGCCGAAGAATTGCAAAAGCGGCGCAAAAATTTAGAGGAACAAAATACCTCCATTCGTAACCAATTAAAACAAGCAAAAGAAGCGCTAAAACGAGCCATTTCTACCCAAGGTTATATCACTTTGCTGGGAGAATTTACCGGCGAATTTAGAACCCTAGTCAATGATTTACGCAACCGAGGGGAATTACCGGCAGGGATTAAACAACCCTTTGTCCAACAATTGCTCGATCGCCAACGCTGTATCTGTGGTGCCGAACTCAGCGAAGGCAATCCTGCCAGACAATTGGTGCGATCGTGGATGGACAAAGCAGGCATGGCAGACATTGAAGAAACCGCCATTCGCATGAGCACCCAAGTTGAGGCGATCGACAAACAAGTACCTGATTTTTGGCAAGAAATGGACCGCCAACAGAAGGCAATAGAAGGATTTAGAACCGAACTTTCTTCCATAGAAACCCAACTCGATGAAATCAAAGACAAACTGAGAAGCTATCCCGATGAAAACATCCAAGAGTTGCAGAAACGCCTAGATGAAATCGAGCGCAAAATGAGCGAACTGGACCGAGAATCCGGGTCTAATCAAACTCAGCTAGATAGCTTGCAGGGGGCGATTGACCGATTAAATAAACAAGTTGAAAAGCAGAAAACCAACGAAGAAAAACAAGAGTTAGCCAAAAAACGAGTGTTCGCCACCCAGGATGCGATCGACCGCTTAACCGAGGTGCGATCGCGCCTTGAAAACCAATTTAGAACCCAACTCGAACAGCGAGTTCAGGAAATTTTTAGCGAAATTTCCTTTACCCCCTATCTCCCCAAACTCAGCGACAAATACGAACTCACCTTAATCGAAAATACCAGCGGATTTGAAGTCCCCGTTGCCGCTTCCACCGGCGAAAATCAAATCCTCAGTTTATCCTTCATTGGCGGTATTATCGATGGCGTTCGCGAGTGGAGTAAAAAGAACACCTTGATGGGACCGGATAGCAGTACCTTTCCCATCGTCATGGACTCCCCCTTTGGCAGTTTAGACGAAATTTATCGCCGCCAAATTGCTAAAATCCTCCCACAACTTGCCAATCAACTCGTTGTTTTAGTCACCAAAACCCAATGGCGGGGAGAAGTCGCCCAAGAAATGAAACCTTATATCGGCAAAGAATATGTCCTCGTGTACAACTCTCCCAAACCCGATTGTGAAGAAGACTGGATCGAGTTAAAAGGAATGCGCTACCCATTAGTTAAGTTCAGTCCCAATGAATTTGAATATACCGAAGTCGTGGAGGTAGACGAGGCATTTTAAAAGAAGTGGGGGACGAGAAACCGGGTTTCTAGCAAAAGTTGCTGCAATTTAGCATAAACTTGGTTAAGAAACCCGGTTTCTAACCTTACCCTAGGACCAGAAACCGGGTTTCTCGCCAAAGTTGTGCAATTTAGCATAAACTTTATTAAGAAACCCGGTTTCTAACCTTACCCTAGGACCAGAAACCGGGTTTCTAGCAAAAGTTGCTGCAATTTAGGATAAACTTTATTAAGAAACCCGGTTTCTAACCTTAAACAAATGACAAATGACCCGATTTATTCATGACCAATTTGCCAAAGATTACTTAGAAGAATTGCTGTCCCCCTACGGAGAAGTCAAACCCTCCCGACGAGTTGCGGGAGAAGTTCGAGAAATCGATGTTTGGTTTGCACCCTCCCCGGAAGCGGATGCCAATCTTGCGGGATTAGGATTATTAGGACGATTAGCAGGGACCCCAGCAATCTTTGAACCCTTTCGTAACCCCGCTAACACCGACGACATTTGTAATTGTCTCTTAAAATTGCTAGAAGTTCGGGGAGATTACCAACGAGAAGCGAACCGGAATAATACGCGGGTTCAAGAGTCAGACTTACCCAGATTATGGATACTCACCCCCACCGCCTCGGCCAACCTTTTAAATGGATTTCGAGCTATCATAGAACCAAATTGGTTGCCTGGGGTGTACTTAATGGGGGACTCCCTCAGAACGGCGATCGTCGTGATTCACCAACTACCGCGCACCTCAGAAACCCTATGGTTGAGACTTCTGGGACGGGGAACAGTCCAAAAACGAGCGATCGACGAACTCGAAGCACTTCCACAGGACAACCCTTTTCGGGCAGTTGCCTTAGAAATGCTTTACAACCTGCGACAAAATTTACAAATTAATCAAAGTAATGATGCAGAAGAACGGGAGTTAATTATGCGATTAGCACCACTTTATCAACAAGACCGAGAACAGGCAATCCGCGAAGGAGAACAAATAGGAGAACAGCGAGGGATTCAGCAGGGACAGCGCCAATTGATAGAAAATTTCTTGCGGGTACGCTTTGGGGAATTAGATGAGGAACTTTCCGCGTTGATTGACCCGGTGTTGGCATTATCTCCGGAGGAATTGAGCGTCCTGATGCTGCAATTAGGAAATTTATCTCGGGAAGAATTATTAGGGAGATTTTCTGCAACTAACTAAATCTTTGATTCTGTCTCAACCCCTGAGAACCGCTAACCTAGCACATTTTTAAGAAACCCGGTTTCTAATCTGTTACCCAGGACCAGAAACCGGGTTTTTCGCCAAAGTGGTTGCTATTTACCATGAATTTTGTTAAGAAACCCGGTTTCTAATGACCCGCGATCGCACGAGAAGACGAAACAGGGACAATCCTGCTGCAACTTGACACAATTTAGGCTACAAATACGTCTTAAGACCGTGTAAAATTTGATAACTCAATGAAAGCAGCACAAGTCCTAGCAGGCGTTTTAGTCGCCTTTACCCTATCTAATGGTGCCGAATTGGTGCCACCGGGGAGAGGGACCCGCCTCCCTGAGTTGGGGGATACCTTCGAGGAAGTCGGTTGGAGTTATAACTTCAATAACCCTAAACTCCACAATCAATATCACAATCCCGGTTCGGGTCCCGTTGAAGTGATCCATGCCGGGAATGCTCCCACTAGCGTTTCTGTCAATGGCAGGTGGATCGAGGGACCGACTCGGGGACATCCGGATATTGTCGAACAAGTCAGAACCCCACCCGGAGGCATACCCGGAAGTCAATATTCCTTGCGTCTAAGAACTACAAATTCTGGCACTCCTAATATTACGGAAGGGACAATTCAGCAAGATGATTTACTGAATATTATTCCCGGAAAAACCATCGGGGATGTTCCTCTCGGTTCTGGGTTGAGTGTGGTGACGCGAATTTATTTACCTCCCCTGAATGAATGGCACGATATGGGTGGATATCATATTGGTTTTCGCGTCGGTGCCACTGGACGTAAACCGGATGGTCAATTAGCAGATTATTGGCCCGGAATTTGGATTTGGATGGACAAAGAAAGTAGTGGTCGTCGCTCTTTTCGCTGGGTGGTTCGGGCCAATAATGAAGGGGTAGATGTCAATGCTAGTGAACAAAAATTTACCAATACTGGATGGTGGACTCTTGGCATGGCATTCAATCCAGATGGTTCAATTAGTTACTATGCCAGTCCGGGGGTTGATGATTTAACTCCGAGAGATTTACTCACCTTTCGCGCCGGTTCTCAGTCTGCTGCTGCGACTTATACCCCTTATGGATTTAAGTTTGATAATTTGGACTATTTGTTCTTTTCTACGGGGAATACAGATGGTCAAAATTCCACTGAATTTATCATTGATGATGTGGGGGTTTATCGAGTCGGACCCTAAAATGATGATTTTCCCACGATGAAAATGCCCCCATCTGTGCTATCTTAACAAGATGGGGGCGTTGCTTCCTGAAACCTGTTCACTGTTCAATAAAACACAGGCCGATCGCAATGGGTGCATATCGAATTAAGGTTGCCAAAGATAAAGCAGATTTAGTCACCTCCTTAACCTCATCGGACAACAAAACCGGCGTATTTCGTCACTTTACTGATGTTCTCGTTTTTGCTGCCGCCTTGGGTGCAAAACGCAAAAAACGAGTTCCCCTCGGCGCAATTTCTAAAACCGAACCGGGTCCAATAGACATCGATACCTTTGTCACGAAAGGATATGATTTGGTGATTAAATTGCTGGCGATCGCCGAAACCAAAGACTCCAAAATTATCGCCCCCAACGACCCCGATTCTGAAGAAAAACGCGCGCATATCTTTGAAGAATATGCCAACGGCGGCCTAGAAATCCTCCGCGAAGAGTTACGGGGTGCTGTAGACTATACCGAACGAATCCTTCTCATTCTCCTCTCAGAACGCTTCAAAAAAACCACCTCAGAACCCGATGATTTTGACCTCAGTCGATTTTTGTAAATCCAGGAGTTTTGCAGTTGATATATAAAATGACCGCTTTTAAAAACTCGGTTAGGGATTAAAAAACCCGCTTTCAAAAAGCGGGTTTCCATATTTATCACACAAACACAAACACTCACAAACACTCACAAAATTAATTAGATTTTTAGCTTCATGCGCCGCAGTTTGACATCACCCACCAGTGTGGAATAGACAAGTCCAGCACAAGCGGCACCGGCCAGGGGTGCTAACAAGAATAACCAGAGTTGTGCCATCGCCCAACCCCCGACAAAGACTGCAGGTCCGATACTGCGTGCAGGATTGACTGAAAGATTAGTAACGGGAATGCCAATTAAATGAATCAGGGTCAATGCTAACCCGATCGCCACGGGTGCGAAACCTTGAGGAGCCCGGCGATCGGTTACTCCCATAATCACAAACAAAAACATGAAGGTCAAGACAAATTCAGTCACCAAAGCGGCTAACATTGAATAGCCACCGGGAGAATGTACTCCATAACCATTCGCGGCAAATCCATCCATGAGAGTAAATCCAGGTTTACCACTGGCAATCAGATAAAGAAGTCCCCCAGCAAAAATCCCCCCACCGATTTGCGCGCTGATATAAGGCACGAGATCGGTTTTTGGAAACCGTTTTCCCACCCATAAACCCAGGGAAACCGCTGGATTCAAGTGACACCCCGAAATGTGACCGATCGCGTATGCCATCGTCATCACCGTTAACCCAAATGCCAGGGACACCCCCAAGAGTCCGATTCCCAAAGCATTGTTTGAATCGGGGAAAGAGGCCGCAAGCACTGCACTGCCACATCCCCCAAAGACCAACCAAAACGTTCCAATGAACTCTGCAAGACACCGCTTAGTTATTGACATAATCTGCCCTTATTCCTGAATTAAGCAGAAATTATATCACGCCTCCCCAGGGACAGTGGTAGCTTAGGGAACAATTCTTTACAAAACCTCCGGCAAACCCACCTCCTTCGGTTTCACAAATTTTCCCTCAAAACTGACTGCTTTCCCTTCAAAAGTACGCGCATCCGCTAACGCTTTGCGAAGATTGGCGCGTTCATAATCATCCTCAATTCCCCCTAAAATATAAACTAACAATTTCGCCGCTAAATCCCGACCCGAAACTAACACCCGCCTTTTACTCGGGTCATACAACACCCCATACCAAAGGGACCGGGGATATTCCATCCCACTAAATCCCCCATCCACATCAAATTCCTGCAACTTCTCAATCAACTCTTTCAGGGAAAACCCTTTCTCAAACACTAAAATTCCCATCGCTTGCGCTAAGGCAATTTGTCCAATGGGACGAAAGAGTAAATTCCCATCGCCGTTGCCTTTTTCATGACTAAATCGGCGCATTTCTGGAGTTTCGGTTCCCGATTCAAGTTGCTGATAGCTGACTAAGCTGGATAATCCATCAAATAATGCTTCAAATTCCCGTAAACCTTCCTCTAGTTCGTCATCTTCTGGACGAATCGGAATAAATCCTTTTTTATTCGCAGGTTGCCACTGGGGAAACTTCGGGCCCAAGTAGCGTTCGGACATATCCTTAAGCGCCTGAAGGGTAGTTAAAACCGTTGATTTAGCAGCAACCGTAGCACTATCCCAATTCACCCGCGCATTCCGTTTCTTTTGTTCTTTCAATAAGGGATGAGTGACCGCAACTTTCCGCGCTATAATTGAAAATCCGTCATCTTCATTCAGGACCGCGAGTTGTCCTTTACTCAGGTTGACGGCCATCAGGTTAACATGAACGAAAATCGACCGAACCCTCCGCCTTGCTTCATCTCGTGTTTCTCCTTCCAAGACTGCGGGAATGAATTCGATGCCGATTCTTTCGGAGGCTAATTTTTGCAGATGTGCCGATTCGACTTGATATTGCTCTTTTAAATCATCGATGGTAATTGCCGCACCTACGGGTTTTTTGTTTTTGTTATAGCGTTGGAGTCGTCCGGTTTTAATCAGTTCCATTAATCCCTGGACTCCCATCAGTCGATGTTGACCATCTAAGGCAAAAATTGCAATTTTTTCAGACAGTTCTAAGAGTCCGATGGTGTTGTCTTTGTCTAAGGAAATGAAGTCACAACTAGATTGACGCGATCGCCCAGTTTTATCCCACTCTGGCGCATCGGGATTATCCACCCACGCCGGACTTTGTACGACCAACAATGCCGGAAATTTATGGTTTTTTCGTGCCACTAAATACAGGGTCAAAGCTGCTTGGCGGGACCAATCTAGGGGACGTTGTAGCAGTTCGTCAATGGTTTCCCGGTCCCGGACAACATTATCGGTTTGGGGGTCATACTTTTTCTGAAAGAGTGGCAGTTGGGAGGCGAAACGAACCCGACTGCTTAACCATTCTAAGGTGACGGATCCAATAAATGCCTCGGTATTCCCCATCTGGGTTTTCTGAACCAGGAGGCGATCGCTACGGGAGAGATGGCGATCCAGCAATAACGCCAACGCTTCGCGATCGCTGTTTTCCTGTTCCAGGATTTTATTGGCAAGGTCCGTTGCTGGTTTCCGGGGAGGGTTCATGAGGACGTTCACATCGATAGGCACATCCTTAAACATAGCAGGAAACTTCCCAGACTGACCCACCCTTTCTCAAACCCTTTCCCCGTAAGGGTTTTAACTATTTTGCTAAAAAGCTGGTTTTTAAAAACTTTTTGTGCTTTACTAAAACAAAGGGATTAAATCCGGTTTGCTTATAACATATTAATCTTGATTCGTCAAGAGCAGTCTAAAATAAAAGGGGGAGTTGCCAGTGGGATACCATCTACCGCACATACCGGGAGGGCGATCGTGCTAAATACCGCGTTTGAATATGTTTTACCTGTCGTTCGGGGAATACAGGCGGGACGGGAATACTATGTGTCCATGTGTCCCCTGCGACTCCTGCCGAAACTGTTCCCCCTGGAACAGGTGGAAACGCCGCCAGAAAGTCGGGGGAGGCGATCGCTGAATCGGACAAGGGTGCCGCAAATTACCCAATATATTTTGGATAATCCCCGCAGTTATACTATCTCGGCGATTACCGCCTCTATTGATGCGGATATCACCTTTGAACCCCTGGGAACCGAAGCGGAAGGGCGAAAAATCGGACGCTTGCGAGTGCCGATGGATGCGCGATTTACCATCAATGACGGTCAACATCGGCGGGTGGCATTTGAATCGGCATTGAAGCAGAATCCGGATTTGGGGTATGAAACGATTCCCCTGATTTTGTTTCTGGATGTGGGTTTGAAGCGATCGCAGCAAATTTTTAGTGACCTCAACCGCTACCCGGTGCGATCGGACCCTGCCTTAAACTTGCTGTATGACCATCGCGATGACAAAGCGGCATTAGGGAGAGGAGTATATCAGCAAGTGGAGGTATTCCGCACCCTGACGGAAACCGAACGCAGTCATTTAAGCACCCGGTCTGGTAAACTGTTTATACTCCCCCATATTTGTCAGGCAACCTTGACATTATTGGCAGACTGGCAAGGGGAACCCCTGGAAGCACAAATCAAACAGGCAGTCGATTACTGGAATGCAGTCAGTCGGCATATTCCAGATTGGCAACTTGTATTAGACCGCAAAGTTAGTGCCTATGAGATTCGGCGAGATTACCTGCATACTCAGGCGATCGCCTTAATCGGGTTAGGCGCAGTGGGTGCCACGTTACTCAGGACTTATCCAGACACCTGGCAAGACCATCTGGATCCCTTACGGCAAGTCGATTGGTCGCGATCGCATTTAGACTGGGAAGGGAGGGTGATTTTCAAGGGTCAACTGTCCCAAGGGTCAAATAGCGTGATGCGGATGACTGCTTATCTGAAAAAGCGCTTAAATTTGCCGTTAACGGAGGAAGAGAAGCGTTTGGAAAATCAGTAGAAGTTTTAGGAGGGAGAATTTAGGGCGATCGACTCCCTCTAAAATAGCTAAAGGCACACTTTACATCCATCCTAGATGTGTTTTTGCCCGATTTACAGCAATTCTTACAGCACTAGAAACATAAGAAATTTTGTAGGGTTTGGCTGGATTTTTAGGCTTGGGGTCAATTAACACAACATTGTCTTTCCATAAATGACTGTCTCTTGACCAATTTAGTAGAGCTATTTGTGATACTTGGCTGGATTCAAAAGACATACTATTGGGGTGGTAGGTGTAATAGAGTAATCGTCCAAGAATATCCAATCCTACACTTATTCCCAAGACACAGTTCTCTCTAAATTCAGCTACTTGTTCAATCGTCAAATCTTCAGGGTTTGTTTCAAAAATATGTCGAGTATGACTACATTCCGAAAAAAACTCATTCAGTGTATTTACTAAAGAATCTGATGCGCGATCTACATCATATCCTCTTAATTCATTATTTGGGTCGTTAGTGAAGGCACAGCTTACGGCTCTGATAATGTAATTATTGGTGTAAATCAACTTCTTTTTAAGAGCAGGAGAATTTTTGATTTTTTCCGTCTTCCCTCGAAACATGAAAACTTCATCGACAACTCGTTTAGTAATGCCGACTCGACCTTCAAATTCCCCAAAAGACAACAGCAGTGATTTATCCAGTTGCTTGGTCTGCGCCATGTCTCTAAAATCAGTCTGGCACTGGTTAAAATCCGGTTCTAAAACCAGGGTAATGGGGAAATCATTATCGCCAATTACCTCGCCAAATTCACCGATAATTAAATCTTGGATGGCACTTTTACGATGTTGTCCATCTGTAATATCTAATTTGACTCCCCGAGGAATGACTACTAAGCAAATCCCTCTCCCCAATTCAATGATCTCAATCTTGCTGGGATCGACATTTGCCGTTAGGGTTCCCAAAATCCAGGGTTTACCGTTGCTGGCACGTTTCAGAATATACTCTTTGATTTCCTCGGCATGACCCTTAACTTCTGGGCGATTTTTACCCGAATCCGGGTCGTTATCACTAGAGGGTTTTGCTTGGAGAAGCGTCGGCAAATCATCGGCAGGGACATTGATTTGCACCATCTGGCGCTTCCCTTGGCGGAAAATCAGACCGGGATAACACTTTTCGCGATGATGTTTTGCGAAATAGGGCTCAAGGAACGGATCCAGGCGAGGGGAAGTTTCTGTCTCGGGTAAGTGGTTGTCCATCATATAAAATCGTAAGAGTAGGGAGAACTGACATCCGATAAGGAATTGAACACCGATCCACCCGAGTTGGTAACCTCGATTCAGGAGGGGACATCTCGGATAGATTAATACAAGTCTATTCACTCATTATAAAAGTAACTAGAGGGTGTAAAGCATGAATAAAATATGTAAAAAAAGTCAAAAATTGAGGATGCCCTTTTACCTCTTAAATTAAAAATGTTTTCAATTTTACCATAGATCACTAAATTTAGCAAGATAGCAAGGAGTCTTCATCAAATGTCAGAACAATCGCAAATGTCATTATTCCCACCTCGCAGTGTGGATGAATTAGTCGAGGACATAGAAAAACTAACCCAAGAAGTTCAATCTTTATATTGTTTAGATGAAGTTCCCTGGATTGTGGGATATTCAGGGGGGAAAGACAGCACGGCAACATTACAGTTAATCTGGAATGCAGTCGCTCAACTTCCAATGGAAAAGCGAACCAAAACTATTCATGTAATTACGACCGATACTCTGGTCGAAAATCCAATTGTTGCCACATGGGTTCGCAAATCGCTGGACCGGATGAAAGAAGCAGCTATGGAACAACAAATGCCATTTGAGCCAAATTTGCTTCACCCAAAAGTTAAAGATACATTCTGGGTCTGTTTAATTGGAAAAGGTTATCCAGCACCTCGTTCCCGTTTTCGATGGTGTACAGATCGTTTAAAAATTCAGCCAGCTAACAACTTCATTCGTAGCATGGTTAGGGACAATGGAGAAGTCATTCTTGTTTTAGGTATGCGGAAGGCTGAAAGCGTCAGCCGTTCGGCAACCATGCAAAAACACGAAGAAAAAAGGGTGCGCGATCGCCTAAGTCCTAGATCAAGTCTGATTAATTCTTTAGTCTATACTCCTATCGAAGACTGGCGCAATGATGAGGTATGGCTTTATTTGAATCAGTGGTCAAATCCCTGGGGACAAAGTAACAAAGATTTATTTACTATGTATCGGGGTGCAACAGCAGACAATGAATGTCCCCTCGTTGTTGATACCTCTACCCCAAGTTGTGGGGATTCTCGCTTTGGTTGCTGGGTTTGTACTCTTGTCAATCAAGATAAATCCATGCAAGCCATGATCCAAAATGATGATGAAAAAGAATGGATGATGCCATTGTTGGAAATTCGTAATGAATTAGATATTCATGAAGACCATGATAAACGAGACTTCCGTCGTATTTATGGGAAAGTTGAACTCTTTGAGCGCAACAATGAGGGGGAAATGACGGTAGTGCCTATTCCTGGACCTTACCTTAAAAAATGGCGGGAGCATTGGCTGAGAAAAGTTCTATCGGCTCAAACGGGAATCCGAAAAAATGGTCCTGAAGATATGCAGGATATCACCCTGATTACTTTAGAAGAACTCAGCGAAATTCGGAGAATTTGGCTGGAAGAGAAGCATGAATTTGACGATAGCTTGCCTAAGATTTATGAAGAAGTAACCGGGGAAGTGTTTGAGGACCCTCGTCCTGGCGCTGGGAATCAGTTGTGGGGAAGTGATGAGTGGGAGGTTTTGCATGAAATCTGCAACCCGGATACGATGCACTTGGAATTGATGTCTAAATTGATTGGGACGGAGTATCAGTATCATACAAAATCCCGACGGACGGGGGTGTATGATGCGTTAGAGAAATGCTTTGAAAGTAGTTCGCGATCGCAGGCAGAAGCAATTGAAAATGCTCATTACAAGCGGGACTTAAAAACTGCTGCTAAGGAAGGGGATGTTTATGCGATTAAACAGCTTAAAAATCGGGATATGAAACCCTTGGGGACTGATGAGGATGTTGCTGGGGTTAAACAGTTAAGTTGGGGGACGATGAAATATCCAACTCTCGATGCTGATGATGATGTAGAGGATTAATTGAAGAGACCCCCCCTAACCCCCCCTTGCTAAGGGGGGGGATTGGAATTCTGCCTAGTAGGGGGGATTGGAATTCTGGTTACTGTTGACTTTATTACCTTGACTGTATCGTGATTTTTATTGAACTGGTTCTGCAAAACTTTGGTCCTTATATGGGACGACAAGTGATTGATTTACGTCCCCAAATTCATGGGGAGACTCGTCCGATTATCCTGTTTGGGGGGATGAATGGTGGGGGGAAAACGACCCTGATGGATGCCATTCGGTTGGCACTTTATGGTCCTCGCGCTCAATGTTCGACCCGAGGCAATTTGAATTATAGTGATTTCCTGACTCAATGTGTGACTCGGGATTCGGATCCGGTGGAAAAAACTCGGATTGAGTTGGTGTTTGAGCATTTTGAAAATGATGCGGCGGTGGAGTTGCGGATTGTGCGCTATTGGGAAGCAAATCCCAAGGATGGTAAGGATACTTTAGGGATTTTGGAAGGAGATTGGCCGCGAACGGATTTGACGAATATTTGGGATGAATATATCGAGAATTTGTTGCCGTTGGGGATTTCTAATCTGTTTCTGTTTGATGGGGAACAGGTGAAGGAGTTGGCGGAACAGGAAACGCCGCCTCCGGTGGTGGTGGATGCGATTCAATCTTTATTGGGGTTGGAGTTGGCGGAACGGTTATCCATAGATTTGGATATTTTGGTCCGGCGAAAGCAGAAGAAGTTGGCGAGTGCAAAGCAGTTGGCGAGTTTGGAAGAAATTGAACAAAAGTTATCAACATCTAACGATGAATTGGATAAGGCCAAACAAGAGTTAGGGGGATTGCAAAATAAGTTAGAACAGGCGCATGAACGGCAGCGGGATGCTTGGGATAAGTTTATTTCGGAAGGGGGGAAAATTGCGGCGGAACGGACTCAACTGGAAAAGGAAAAGCGCAGTTTAGAGGGAAGTCTGGAACAGATGCGCGAGTCTTTGGGAGAATTAGCTGGGGGGAGTTTACCCCTGGTTTTAATTCAACCGTTGCTGAATGATGTGCAGGTTCAAGGGGAAAGGGAGGCGAAATCTCTTCAGGCCAAAATTGCGCGGGATGTGGTGAAGGAACGCAGCAGTCGTCTGGTAGAATATCTGGACAAATTGAAGCTGAAACCGCAGCAGTTGGATAAGGTTAAGTTCTTCCTGGAACAAGAGGATGAGGCGCTTGATAGGGAAATTGGTTCGGAAGAGGATTTCTGGTTATCAGCGGATGAAGAAACCTTGTCTTTGTTGGCGAATGTGTTGCGTCATGAACTGCCAAGTCAGGTGAAGTTGGCGGAGGAAAAGTTGCAGTCTTTGGAAGCATTGGAGATGGAAATTACCTTCAATGAACGACAACTGGCATCGGCACCTTCTCCAGAGATTTATGAACAACTGGATGCGGCATTGAAGGCCGCACAAGCGGCAGTGGTGAAAGCTCAAGCGGACTATAATAATGGTCAGCAGCGATGCGATAAGTTAGGGAAAGATATTGAGGGGTTCAAGAAGGAACTGGCGGTGTACAGTGAAAGGAGTATTGAACGCCAAAATGATGAGCATATTATTGAGTCATCGAAGAAGGTTCAGGAAACCCTGAAATTGTTTAAGGAACGGTTGACCCTGCGGAAGTTAAATAAGTTAGAGGTGGAGGTAACGGACTGTTTCCGCTATCTGTTACATAAAGTGGATTTAGTCCATCGGATTGCGATTGATAAGCAAAGTTTTGGATTGTCCCTGTACAACCCCGAGGGTCAACCTGTGCCGAAACATCGTCTTTCGGCAGGGGAAAAGCAGTTGTTGGCGATCGCCTTTTTGTGGGGATTGGCGCGAGTGTCGGGACGGCATCTACCAGTGGCGATCGATACCCCATTGGGACGGTTGGATTCTTCCCATCGGAATAATTTAATTGAACGCTATTTTCCCTCGGCATCTCATCAGGTGATTCTGCTATCTACGGATACGGAAATTAGCAAGACTGAGTATGAGCACCTTGTAGAACAGGAGGCGATCGCCAATAGCTACCTCCTCAAATATCAACCCGCAACCCGAAAAACTGTTGTAGAAAAGGGCTATTTCTGGTAAACTATAAAACTCTGGCAAATAACGGAGGGATCCCCCCAACCCCCCTTAAGAAGGGGGGCTTTAAAGAATTTTGCAAGAGGTTTATTAAATTACCCCACACCTCTATTCTTAACCCACGTCGGGTTTATCCACCTTTATTTTTACACCATCAATGGAACCACCCCTCGACCGAATTAAACTCTCTCAAACTGCAAAAGAACAACTCAGCAAACTCAAGCGTTATACTAAAATTGACCAATGGAATATTTTATGCCGTTGGGCATTTTGTAAGTCTTTGTCGGAAAATTCTACCCCATCTCCGGTTCCAATTCCGGCAGATAGTAACGTCGAAATGAGTTGGCGAGTCTTTGGGGGGGAAATGTCAGATATTTTAATTTTGGCCTTGAAACAACGCTGCCACCAAGATGGATTGGGGACGGATAAAGAGACTTTGGCAACACAGTTTCGCTTGCATCTGCATCGCGGAATTGGGTATCTGGCAGGGGACCCGAATATCAAGAAAATTGAGCATTTAATTGATGTGGCAGTGGCGAGTCAGACAACGGAGAAAGAATCAAAGGGGAAACGGTGAACCAGTAGTTGCCTTTGCCGCTAGAATGAGAAGAGCATTTTACATCAAACGGTGATTTATGTACAAGTTATCTCCTGTCAAAGTTCTCACTCTGTGTTTTTCGGTCACCTTGGCACTCTTGTGTTATTTGGGTCCAACTCCGGCGGCATTCGCTGCTGAAATTTCCCCAAATGCGATCGCCAGTCTGTTCTCCTTTTCGGGAGAACGTCCTGATAACTTAGGCGTCAGCATGGGAAAATTATCTCCTTGTCCAACTTCTCCCAATTGTGTCTCTTCTCAAGCGGAAGAAACGGATAAAAAGCATAAGATTGAACCGTTACGATATGAATCTTCGGCCAAAAGAGCATTTACTCATCTCAAGGAGATTATCGAAGAAACAGAGAATGCCAAGGTAATTAAATCTGATGCTCATTATCTGTATGCTGAGTTTACCAGTTCTTTGATGGGATATGTCGATGATGTGGAATTTTTTCTTGATCGCAAGTCCGATGTCATTCAAGTGCGATCGGCGTCGCGGTTAGGACAGTCTGATTTAGGGGTAAACCGCAAACGAATCGAAGAGATCCGCAGTAAATTTAGCGCATAATTCTCCATCGGTTTCTGCCGTGACGGGGTAGCGGCAATAAAAATTTAGACTGGCGGCAGCCGTTTTGTGGTATGAAAAAGGTGGGTCACGATCGCTGCTGAGTTACACCTCCAATCTTATGGATAAATCCAGTTTGCCGCTACCCCCAACTAAACTAGACCGTTTGGCATCGGTTCACCGCCATCTCCCCCGTCCCCTGCGTCTCGCCGGAGAAGCGGGAATTCTGACTGCTGAAACCACGTTTTTGGACTATGGGGGAGATGCCAATCACCATCCTGCGGATGTTGTTTATCTTGCCGATATCCTCAATATAATCCAGTCCCCGGAAGAACGTGAGGATGTCTTGCAGGATGCCTGGAAATTGACCGAAAATGTTTTAATTATCGCTGCCTCAGTCACCGTTTCCGAAGTCAATCGAGGAAAAATTGCTTATGGGAAAGAGGGCGTAATTCCCATAAATTCGGTTCAGACCTATTATGAACAAGTAGAACTTAAAACTGAACTAGAACGCATCTTATCCGTCGAGGCAACCCCAGCAGGATTGGGGGTTTATTTCATCTTTCGCAATCCGGCAGATGCTCAAATTTATCACTTCAATTTAGGGCGATCGCGCTCAATAATTCCTCCCCTCAACCCGGATGCTACTGCATTAATTGAACAGGAAGAAATCCTCACCCCGTTGATGGAGTTTATCGGGGACTGGGGACGGTTACCCCAGATTAAGGAGTTATCCACCGCCAAAGCAATTATCCGAGAATTTGGCAGTTTAGAACAAGCATTCCATCACATTCAAGCAGCAACCTCCGAGGAAATTTGGCAGCAAATTCAGGAAAAATGCCGTCAAGATGCCTTAATTTATCTAGCAAGTCTAATTTGGGAGAAACAGCGCGTTCCCTCCTTCTCGGAATTTTCCCCGCAAATTGCAGCTAATTTTCGCGCCTTATTTGGGAATTGGAATAACGCAAAACAAGCGGCGCAAAACTTGTTATCCCAATTAGAATCACCGGATGGAGTCGCCACCGCTTCCCAAAATAGTCCCCTCGGGAAAAAGCTACCCGGTGCATTGTATATTCATGCTTGGGCACTAGAATCTTTAGACCCAATCCTGCGTTTATACGAAGCAGTTGTCCGTCGTCATTTGGGACGAGTCGATGGCGCAACCTTAATTAAATTCAACCTTGATAAACCGATTATTTCTTATTTATTTTATCCCGAATTTGACACTGACCCACATCCGGCATTAGAGGCAAGTCTACAGATTCATTTCCCCGAAGGTCGAATTCGCTATCGAGACTATCGCCAAGCAGATAATCCTCCCGTTCTCCACCGTAAAGAAACCTTTGTCACCCCAGATTATCCGCTGTATGAACTGTTTGAAAACCTCACCCAAGCAGAAGAAAAATTAGGACTATTAAAAAAGTCTCGGGGGATTGGAACGCGCAATGGATGGTTAGAACATTTGGCCGATGCTGGGGTCGAAATTCAGGGACATACGGTGATTGTCACATCAGAACCAAAAACAACAAATAAAACCCTAAAAACCACCCCCAAAATCGAACGCCATCGCGCTGCAATTGTCAGAAATGCCATATCCCGTCCCATGCGATTAGGATTAGAAGCGGGATTTTTTACTGAAGGAACGACCTTTTTTGATTATGGATGTGGTCATGGGGGAGATATTAAACGCATTGCCGAACAAGGATTTCCGAGTAGTGGTTGGGACCCGTATTATTCTCCAGATACACCTCGGACTCCGGCAGATGTGGTAAATTTGGGTTATATCATTAATGTAATTGAAGATTTAGAAGAACGCCGACAAGCGCTGATTCAATCCTGGGAATTGACCCAAAAAGTGTTAATTGTTGCATCTTTAGTGTTAGTGGATGACCGCAATTCTGGTCAAGTTGCCTATGGAGATGGAGTAATTACGCGCCGCCATACTTTTCAGAAATATTATGAACAGGAAGAACTGAAACAGTATATCGAAACTGTGCTCCAAGTGGAAGCAATTCCTGTGGCGTTGGGGATTTATTTCGTCTTTCGGGACCAACAACTGGCACAACGGATTCAGGCGTATCGGTTCCGCAGTCGGACGACGGTGCCTAAACTGCTGAAAAGTTTTGATGAGTATCGGGAAATCCTGACGCCACTCATGGAATTTGCCAGCGATCGCGGCAGACTGCCAGTTCCCGGAGAACTCCCCCAAGAACCGCAAATTATCGCCGAATTTGGCAATTTGCGCCGCGCCTTTAAAGTGATTATGGAGTTCACTCACCCGGAAGAATGGGAGGCAATCACCGAAAAACGCCGCAAAGACCTCCTGACTTATATTGCTGTTACTAACTTGTTAAAACGAGTCCAACTGTCTCATTTACCCTTAGAAATTCAAAATGATATTAAAGCACTCTTTCCCTCCTATCGGACTGCCTGTATTATGGCAGAACAACTGGTTTTTAGTTTAAATGATATTCAATTAGTGGCAAGTAGCTGTAAAAATAGTTCCGTGGGATTGCTCAAACCTAATAGTTTCACCGTTCATGTTTCCGCCTTAGAAACCCTCGAACCCTTACTGAGAATTTATGAAGGGGTCGTGAGTCGGGCAATTGGCCGGATGGATGAGGCCACTTTAATTAAGTTTAGCCTGAAAAAGCCGAGAATATCTTATTTATTTTACCCCAATTTTGACAAAGAAACCCATCCCCGCTTACATACCCGGATGGATATTGACTTAATCGATTTGCGGGTGATTTATCGAGACTATGACAAAGATGATAATCCCCCTATTCTCCATCGCAAAGATGCCTGTGTCACTCCGGACTATCCCCAGTATGAAAAACTGGTTAAACTGACCCATCAGGAAGAAAATCGGGGATTGCTAGACCGACCCTGGGAGATTAAAACCCTTAAAAGTTGGCAAAAACGGTTAGAAGAAAATTGTGCCGAGATTCGGGGAAATACCGTATTTTGGCGCAAAGATGCTGACCCCTATCGCTTGAAAATCCTCAAAGCAGCAACAGCATTGCGATCGCGTCAGAAAAAGCAAGTTGAAACTGAACCGGATTTAAGCTAAAATTAAATAAAGCTACAGAGAGGTTAAGTTATGAGTTTAACAATTGCCGACCTGGAACAAGTCCAATTAGAACATCCCGAGTGGAACCTGGAATTAATTGATGGAGGTATTAAGGCAATGGGTCCATCCGATGATACATCTAGCGAAATTGGTGCTCAATTTACCTTTTTGCTGAAACTGTGGGTAAATCCCCGGCGATTGGGGCGAGTTTATGACTCCAGTGGTGGGTTTATCCTGCCGAATACGGACTTGCGAGCACCGGATGTATCCTTTGTTCTTGCGGACCGAATCAAGCGCAGTAATCGGGATTTTGTGCGCCTCGTTCCAGATTTGATGGTAGAGATTAAATCTAAAAGCGATCGCCTTAATCCCCTCGCCGATAAAATTAAACTATTTTTAGCATTAGGAACAACAGTCGGGATATTAGTGGACCCCGATAAAGAAACCGTAACCGTCTATCGTCCCACGGGAGAAACTACCGTTTTAAATAGCGAAAATACTTTAACAATTCCCGAATTATTCCCGGGTTGGGAAATGCCAATTGCTGATTTATGGCCGCCCGTATTTGAGTAATTAACCCGCCTGTTTTTGTAGGGCCATGAATACTTCTATAATTAGCCCGCGCAGGCGGGCTTTGTTCGTATAGCCCCACCCTTCAGGGTGCGGGTTCATTTAATACTTTTCGCCAACTCCACCCACTCCTCAATCCCCTTCTTAGTCGGCTGTCTCCCGCGAGTAAAAGTCCAAATATCCCGCTTCTGTTGGGGACCATAACTAATATGAATCGGTCGATTTTCTCCATAAAAATAAAGGGAATCAAAAGGTAATTGATGGGCCAACATCCAATCCACCAAAGCTGCACTAGATAAATCGAGAATCATAAAATCGCAGGAGGCACCCAGGCGCTTACAATAATAATGGCCCTTCTGATTCACCTCATGGGCCAAATGTTGGTCCAATTCCGGGGCCACCCGACCATTTTTTTGTCCCGTTACTGGGTCTTTTTTCTCCAGATAGCGCTTTAAATCTTTGGAACAAAATCCATAAGTCAAGCGGAACCGATCGCGTCCGAACTCGTCGATAACTGGATCGACAATGGCATCAATTAATGCCAAAATTGCCGGAATCGTTTCCTGGGGGTTCTCGGGAAAGGGATTAATCTGATCCTTGTAGGTTCTATAGGTTTGCGTACAGGTACAAAATTCTTCTAGGGTGAGGTATTTGCCAATTTTTTCTCCAGTCATCGTTGCGATCGCTCATTAATGGTAAAATAAGCCAGAGTGAGGGCAACAACAGATTCCTCTGTTCCTACCTCGTCCGTTCATTCCCTAAGTTATACTCCATTGATATCGTAAATATCCGGTTTTAACCAGAATTCACAGGATTTGTGAATTGCAAATTGCTAATTTTAGACCGGGTTAGGCGACAATCGCCGTGGGTGATTTCCCCGGTGAGTAAAACCCGGGGAGGTGAGCAAAATTCGTGCAAAATCGATTCAATCTTCACCCATTATGATTAATTTTAGCGATAAATTGCAAAGTGCGATCGAGCGCAATAATAGCCTACTGTGCGTGGGACTCGACCCTGATCCCGAAGCCCTACCCCCCCGATTCGGGACCCCGGATAACCCCGCCACGGTGATCGCGCAGTTGACAGATTGGCTGCATTTTATCATTGCCCAAACTGCTGAACTGGTCTGTGCCTACAAACCAACCCTCGGATTTTACACCGCCTTGGGTGCGGAGGGCCTTAATTTATTGCAGCAAATTTTACAAGCGATTCCCCGTTCCCTCCCGGTGATTTTAGATGTCAAACACTCGGATTTGAACAGTAGTACCGTATTTGCCCAGACAATTTTTGAACGCTGGCAAGTGGATGCCGTGACCCTGAGTCCCTATCCCGGGCAAGATTTAGCCGCCCCATTTTTACTGTATCCCGATAAAGCCGTCTTTGTCCTGTGTCACACCTCCAATCCGGCGGCACAAATCCTGCAACATTATCCTAAAAATGACGCCCCATTATACCTGCAAATTGTCAAAGAAACCCGAACTTGGGGGACTCCGGAACAGGTCGCAGTCGAGGTGGGAACCAATACGCCAGAAGTCTTGAAACGAGTCCGGTCCGTTGCTCCAGAACGGCTGATTCTCGCCCGCAGTATCTGGTCCGAAGGAACAGTTTTAGCTAACATTCTCAAAGCCGGTTTAAACAGTCAAGGAGATGGTTTAATCCTGCCGGTTCCCCAAGATTATTTAAGTAGTGAAAATGCCGGTTCCCTAATTTTAGGGCTGCGAGAAACGATTAATCAAGTGAGAGTTCGCATCCCCTCGGAGGCACAAGCTTGTCCCGTGTGGTTTCCAGATATTCCCGCCACTGATGCTCATCCCCATACGGATTTAATTCTGCAACTCTATGATTTGGGTTGCATCATGTTTGGAGAATATGTCCAAGCATCCGGGGAAACTTTTCCCTATTATGTTGACTTGCGAACAATTATCTCAAATCCGCAAATTTTTGATAAAATTATTGGTGCTTATGCTGAGGTTTTAAAAACTCTCAAATTTGACAGGATTGCCGGAATTCCCTACGGGGCATTACCCACGGCAACGGGACTCTCTTTGCGGTTGAATTATCCGATGATTTTTCCTCGGAAAGAAGTGAAAGCACATGGAACAAGACGGTTAGTGGAAGGTCACTTTAATCCCGGGGAAACCGTGGTGGTGGTGGATGATATTTTAATCAGTGGAAAAAGTGCGATGGAAGGGGCGCAAAAGCTGCAATCGACCGGGTTGAAGGTGGAGGATATTGTGGTCTTTATCGACCATGAAAAAGGGGTGAAACAGCGATTAAAAGACAATGGGTATCAAGCACATTCGGTCTTGACTCTTTCGGAAATTGCCGAAACTCTTTATGATGCAGGGCGCATCACCGACTGCCAATTCCAGTTTTTTAAAGAGTCCCATTAATTCCTCTTGGGAAACTTGGATTTTGCCCGATGATGCGGGTAGATTCGGCCATTGACTCCCTGTATAGCCCACAAGGGACGAGAGGGATTCGGGGGTTGGAGGGGTGATCACGGGGGAAACTCGCTGTCCTGGGGCTGCAAAAGGGCGATCGCAGCCGATTCCGTTGCCCCCTCTCACAAACCCGAGATTTCAGCTACAGGGGGCGATCGGTCTGGGTTTTGCTAATCCTGAACCCTCTGGGCTTCCCCGGTTTTCTGACACAATTGGGACTCGCCAAATCAGGAGATTAAGAATTGTTACAAAAAGATTTTTTTCCTCGAAAAGTAAAGTACGAGCCAACGGTTATGATAAAATTTTAAGAAAATATTAAGCAAAATAACCGGCTAAAATAAACCGTCCAATGCAATAACCCGAAAGGCCCAATTTCCTCTTTCTTTAAACCCAGTTGTCGTAAAACACGGTCCTAGATTCACCCAGACAGTCGGAGAATTCAGATGATGCAGTCAGAAACACTAAGTTGGGCAAACTACGAACGAGAACCGATCCAAAGTCCCGGTTTAATCCAACCCCACGGGATCCTATTTGTCTTGTCAACGGAGCTCAATATATTACAAGTTAGCAACAATACCGTTAAGTTTTTTGGACGCCCACCGGAAACGTTTCTGGACCAACCTTTAGAGACTTTACTGGATGCCACTCAGATCAATGTTATCAAAGAATCTATCAATTATCAGACGTTGGGGAGTATCAATCCTCTCAACATAACGATTCATACGGACTGGAAAACCCTCTACTTTGATGGCATCATTCATCATTCTCATCCCGATTGTTTAATTTTAGAACTCGAACCCGCTCTTTCTCCGAAAACGGTGGGATTTTTAAGCTTTTATAAGTTAGTCGAAGCGGCTGCATCGACGATTCAAAATTCCAAAAATTTTCAACAACTCTGCGAGTTTGTGGTCAAAGAAATTAGGAATATTACGGGATTTGACCGGGTAATGCTCTATCGGTTTGACCCTGCCGGACATGGAACGGTTTTGGCTGAGGAAAAACTGGAGTCTATGAACTCTTGGTTAAACTTAAATTATCCGGCGGAGGATATTCCCCCCCAGGCCAGACAACTTTATTCAATTAATTTGCTTCGCTTAATTGCCGATGTCAACTACAAGCCGGTTGCCATTGTTCCGACAATTAATCCCCTAGACAAAAGACCCCTTGACTTGAGCCATTCGGTTCTTCGCAGTGTGTCCCCTTGTCATATCGAGTATCTTCAAAATATGAAGGTTCGGGCATCAATGTCGATCTCGATTGTCAAAGAGGGGAAACTGTGGGGACTGGTTGCCTGCCATCATAACTCCCCCAAATATGTGTCTTATGAAGTGAGGAAAGCCTGCGAATTCTTTGGTAAGGTGATGGCATTGGAACTCCGGTCTAAAGAAGATGATAGCTTTTATGAATATCGCCTGCAATTGCAAGCCACCACGGCAAAATTAGTCGAATATATGTCAAGGGAGACTAATTTTATTGACGGATTAGTAAAGTTTCAACCGAACTTACTGAATCTGGTCAGGGCTGATGGGGCGGTAATTTATTTTAAAGAAACCTATCAGCAAGTGGGGAATACTCCCAGTCGCGATCGCATTGAGCGGCTGATTCATTGGTTGGAACAACAGAACTTTCCCACCGTTTATCATACAGATTCCCTAGCGAGTGTTTATCCAGAAGCGGAAACTTATAAAGATATTGCTAGTGGATTGCTGGCGGTGGTGATTTCCAAAGAACCCAAGCATTATGTGTTATGGTTTAGAACCGAGGTGGTTCATCAAGTCAGTTGGGCGGGAGACCCGAATACCCCCTTTGAACTGTTACCGGGCAGAAATCCTCGACTGCATCCTCGAAAATCCTTTGAAGTGTGGCAAGAACTGGTCAAATTAACGTCTTTACCCTGGAAACCCTGTGAAATTGAGGCGGCATTAGACCTCAAAAATGCGATCGTCACCATCGTTCTGCGGCAAGCGGATGAACTGGCTAAATTAAATGTCGCCTTGCAGCAATCCGAAGCGAAAACCCAGGAAAAAGCCAATCAGCTTGCCAAAGCCTTGCAAGAACTCCAACGGACCCAAACCCAGTTAATCGAACAAGAAAAGATGTCGGAGCTGGGGGAATTAATTGCCAGTATTGCTGCGGAAATTACGAATCCGATTAATTTCATCACGGGAAATATTTCTCATGCTCAGGAGTATGCTGAGGATTTATTAAATCTCTTGTATCTTTATCAACAGCACTATCCTGAACCTGTCCCAGAAATCTTAGAAACCATAGAATCAATCGACCTGGAATTTACTTCCCAAGATTTTTCCAACATGATTGAATCGATGAAAGGGGGGGCGGAACGCATTCGAGATTTAGTTCATGCCTTGCGAAATTTCATGCGCTTGAATGAATCTGACTTGAAAGCGGTGGACATTCACGAGGGAATTAATAGCACGTTATTGATTTTACAACATCGATTAAAAGGGAAAGGGGGTTTGCCGGGAATTCAAATTGTCAAAGCTTATGGAAACCTACCCGAGGTGGAGTGCTATCCCAGCCAACTCAATCAAGTGTTTATGAATCTGTTCTCCAATGCGATCGATGCGTTAGAGTTCCACCCCAATCACCCGGGACAAAAAACCATTTTGATTCGCACGGAAGCCCTGGGAGGCGATCGCGTCTTAATTAGTATTGCCGATAATGGGATGGGGATTAACCCCACCCTTCAAGACCAAATCTTTGAGCCGTTTTTTACCACTAAATCCACAAAAAAATCCATCGGGGTTGGGTTGGCGATCGCCAAGGAAGTTGTCGTGGAGAAACATCAAGGTGAGATTCGCTGTATTTCCGAACTGTCCCAGGGTGCCGAGTTTATCCTGGAAATTCCCACCAAACAGTCTTATCCAACTCCTGTTCAAGCGGTTGATGCCGCCGGATAAACCCCTGAGCACTAGAAATGTTTGTAGTGACTCCTTGATTGAGTCATCTTAAGAAACCCCTGAAGGGGTTACTACAAACGCAGGAATTGCACTAAAGTTGCCATTCAAAGAAGCGAACGGTTTGTCCCACCATTCGCTTCCAGAGCGCTCGCTTGCGCCAATCTTCCAAACTGGCTACTTTGGATTTAGAAAAACCCCGTTGAAAAATTTGCTCAACTTCTTTTAAAACATTCGGTTCCCCGGTGGAAAAATCTAATTCATCGTTATGAAAAAAACTGCGGGGGTCGAAATTGGCACTTCCGGTGGTCATCCAGCGATCGTCTATTAATAATAGCTTAGCATGGGTCATACTCGGTTGATATTCATAGATTTCAATGCCTGCGGCTAACAGGGGTCCATATCCTTCATAAGAAGCGTAATAAACCTTCTTTTTATCACTTACTGAACTGGTGGTGAGAATTTTGACATCCAACCCACTCTTTTTGGCTGCAATCAGCAAATCCCGGGAATTCAGGTCCGGAAAAAAATAGGGACTCGCCAACCAAATTCGCTTTCGGGCCGCTAATAAACTGGTTTGAAATAAAGCTCGAATCGGGGAAAATCGGTAAGTGGGATTAAATGAAGGAGTCACGAGGGTAATTGGCTTCTGTGCCGGGTCTTTTTTAAACGTTTCTGGACCGAGATTTGATACCCCACTCGCATAAGTCCAATGCTGAACAAAGACCCCTTCTAATACAGCAACAATCTCTCCTTCTAAACGAAATTCACAATCAAACCACGGTTCTTTTTCTCCGGAACCGGACTCGCCGTCCCAAAAATCGGAAATTCCTGCACCTCCAATATAGGCCACTTTACTATCAATCGCGAGTAATTTTCGGTGGGTTCTCCCGGCATAATCCGCAGGAGCTTTCCAATCAAAGGGATTGAAAAACAGCACTTTAACTCCGGCAGATTTTAAGCGGTTCCAATATTTATCGGAAATTTTTTTACTACCATAGCTATCTACCAGTAATTGAACCTCCACTCCCGCTGCGGCGCGCTCGGCAATGGCGGCGGCAAAGTCGTTGGCTCGTCGTCCCGGGGTGATGAAAAAGGTTTCAAAATGGATAGAATGTTTTGCCTTGGCGATCGCATCAAGTCTGACTTGTTGAATCGTGGGGGAATCATTCCAAACATCGGTAATTAAAGCGGAGGTGATTAGAGAATTGGATAAGCTTGCTTGGGCGATGGTAAAGCGGGGTTCTCCCGGAGTCGGCGGATTTTTCACCTTGTATTCTACGCGATCGCGAAAGGTTCCGCGAATATACAGCGCAATCAGGAGAAGTATCGCCAGGACAATAATTGTTCCGAGAATCCATACAAGTACCGAATTCATTGTTTCTCCTCGTCATTTTCCGGCTTAATCTCACTATATGACTCTACTTTTCCTCTAATATTGCCGTGAGCTTCACCGTTTGGGGATTGACTCGGATATTTTGGAACATCTCTAGTCCGGAGACTAGATGTCCCATAGCCTCTCACCTCAATTCCCTCCCCCCGCCCGTTTCAGCACTCGCAATTTTAGAAGTGAGTTTATCACATAGATTAAGCTATTTTAATTATTATTGACGAAATAGATATTTTATGTATCTATCTAAGGATAGAGTCCCAACTTTTGATCAAAAGACAGACCCAATCCCGCCCATTTTATTCCGAAATTAGGTCGCAATATGAGCAGCATTCAACCCAGACAATGGATTAAAGCAACAGCCCTGTTACTCGGTATCATCTTAGCTTTGAGCTTAACATTTCCCGCCCAAGCCTTAGTCTGTCGCACCCTGGGCGATCGCTCTGTCTGCATTGTGCGGATTCAGCGCAGTGCTAAATATCATTGGGAATATCGAGTTGCCCTTCGCCTTGACGGGGTAGATCAACCTTTGGAACGCTACAACTGTCGCGATCGCCTTCGAGTCCAAACCAATGGGACGCGAGTTTCCTTTGATGAAGATGGAGTGGGAGATCTGATTTGTCGCCTGCTTAAATCCTAATCCATCGATTTACAGGGGTGCAATTCTGCGGTAGCATCTCAAGAATAAAAAGAGACCTAACCCCCCACAGCCCCCGAACCACCTCTGATCAGGCCCTCTCCTACAAGGAGAGGGAGAATAAGGAAATTTTTTTATTGCTGTACGGGGGAGAAGAGGAAGAAATGGTTTTTTAGGTTAATCCACCGGACCTGATCTAACAAGTCTTGCAGCAGTTGAACAATTACTCCCACTCCTGAATACTGTTGTTCAAATAATTTAGACCAGCGGATAACTGGGGATGGTGCTATTTTTTACCCGGCCATTTTGTCCCCATTTCCGTGAGAGCAGAAAACATTAAATAGAGAATTAACGCCCCCATACAGGTCATAAAAACTAGCCAATCGTGACTCATCAAAAACTCCCGGTTTTACCAACAAGCGTTAAGAAACTGGATTTCTGACATGAATCGGGGATGTTCAGGATTACCCCTATCCCAGGTTGGGGTAATTTATAGAATCCCCCGACTTGCTACTCCGAGTCAACCCCTTGATCGGTTTGGAGAAGTTTAGCGATCGCCTCAATGAACAGATCCGGCTCAATGGGTTTAGATAAATGTAACTGAAAACCGGCTAAAAGAGCTTGTTGACGATCTAGTTCACTGGCATAAGCAGTGAGGGCGATCGCCGGAATTTTGCCCCCGAGTTCTGGAGGAAATGAGCGCACCTGACGCATCAACATATAGCCATCCATATCGGGCATTCCGATATCACAAACCAGCAGATCATAGGGATTGTGATTCAAAGCAATCAGTGCCTCAGCAGCAGTGGCGCAGGAAGTCACCTGTGCTTGAGATTCCTCCAACGTAAAAGCAGCCAACTCCCGCAGATCCGGTTCATCATCCACCAGCAGCACCCGCAGGCCCTGTAAATTCTCCATCCGACCCACCGGGGGGCGATCTTCCGCATCAGGGGTGGGTTCCACAGACATCAGGGGTAAATGGACCGTAAAGGTTGACCCTAAGCCCTCACCGGGACTTTCTGCCATCACTGAACCCCCATGCTGTTCCACAATATAGCGGACGATCGCCAATCCCAAACCCAGACCCCCAAAAGAGCGCGTTGTCCCGCCATCTTCCTGGCGAAAATATTCAAACACATAAGGCAGAAACTGGGTAGCAATCCCTTTTCCCGTATCCTTGACCTGAATCTGAGCCATTGAATCCACCTGGCCTAAAATCACCTCAATTTGCCCATTAGCCGGGGTAAATTTCACCGCATTAGAGAGCAGATTCCAGAGCACTTGTTGGAGGCGAATCACATCACCGGCAACGGGACTCATCTTTGCCTCAAAGCGCGTTTCGATGTGAATAGATTTCGCCTCCGCTGCCAAGCTTACGGTTTCTAGCGCACCCGTGATGGTCGAAGTTAAATTAACAGGTTGGACATTCAGGGTTAATTTGCCCCGCAGAATCCGAGAAACATCGAGTAAATCCTCAATTAATTGAGTTTGTAAGAGGGCATTGCGCTCGATGGTTTCCAAGGCTTTATCAATAGTTTTCTGATCAAACTTGCGAGAACGGAGCAACTTGGCCCAGCCTAAAATCGGATTCAGGGGCGATCGCAATTCATGAGAGAGGACCGCTAAAAATTCATCCTTAATCCGGTTAGCGGATTCCGCATCTTCTCTGGCGGCTCGTTCGCGCTTGAGGAGTTGTTCGCGCTCTTCTTCCATCTGTTTGCGCTGGGTCAAATCCAGGACAAAAGCGATCGCCTTATCCTCGGTTTCTTCTAACCGGGCCGCCCCGAGTAATACCGGGACCCGACGACCATCAGCGCGGATACATTCCATTTCAAAGGGAGTGAACGCCCCAGTTTCTTGTAATTCCTGACTGATGCGGCGATCGCCCTCAAAATATTCTGGAGGAGCAATTTGCAGCCATTGGATTTTACCCGAGGCTAAATCAGTGCGAGTATAGCCCATCATCTGAAGAAATTCATCATTGGCTTCAATCACTGGACCTTCAATTTCCACCACGATCGCCCCAATAATATTGGATTCCACCAAGCGGCGAAATTTTGCCTCACTTTGCCGTAACTCCGCCTCAGCGCGATCGCGTTCTTGGGTGCGTCGAACCAGGCGATCGCGCATCGTCCCAAACACCAAAGATAAATTCGCCAGTTCCGTAATATTGCTATCCGGCAGAGGTGCCATTGAATTGCCCTTGCCTAACTCTTGTGCGGCAAATGCCAGAGTTCTCAGGGGGTGGGTCAAGCGGTGAGAGAGGAACCCCCCGATCGCCAACGAAGCCGTTGCCACGGACAACAGCACCGCAAAATCCCGCTCCCGTCTAACATTTAGGGCCCCTAACACTTCATCTGCCGGACGTTCTACAATTGCACCCCAGCCAAAATCCGGGACTCGGGCATATCCCACCAATTCTCGGACGGGTCCATTCCAGTAGCTGAGTTTACCCAAGGAAATAGAACTGTTCAAAAGGGCAGCCACCGGAGGCACTTGGGCGAAGTTCGCAAAGGAATTGACCAACTCGACATTCGGATGAGCAATCACCCGTCCTTTGGTATCAACCAGATAAGCTTTCAGATTCGTATCTGCCGCCATCCGACCGAGTTGATCCGTAATCCGTGACGAGGCGATCGAACCGGAGAGAGCCCCGGCAAATTCTCCCTGAGAATTTTTGATCGGCACCAGAAAAAATGCCACCGGCAGATTCACGGTTCTACCCACCTGGAAATTCAGAATAGGCTGGGCCGTCAGGCGTGCCTGTTGAAACGAGGCCATCTCCCGAATTGAGGGACCCAGGGGCCGGTTATCGCTGCGGGCAATTTCCTGACCATTGGCATTAAAGGTACTTAACACCTGAATATCAGGATAAGCCCCATGAACGACTTGGAGGAGAGCCTGCTGTTGTTCCGGCTCCATTTCCGCCAATCCGGGCTGATTCCCCAGAGCAATCAGCGCGGAATTGTGCAGGTTGATATAGGTGGCGATATCTTGAGAGAGGGCAACTGCCAGGGACTGCTGGACCGTCAGGGAGTGATCGATAATCGCTTGCTCTTGGGGAAGGGACACCAGGGTAGTTAAAGAAACCAGAGGTAAGGTAACGATGCCAATCGAGGCGACGGCAACTCGGGTTTGTAACGAATGCGGATCAAGTCGGTTCAGGCGCTTGCCAATCCCGGGGAGGAATGCCAAAGCCGTTCCCAATGCCGCGTAGGAGAGTACCCCATTCCAAAGAGAAAACCCCATCCCCAGAATCCAGGTCCAAAGGAAGATCCCGGCGAAGAAATGCACCCCTTGAAACAGCCAGCGAGGGACTTTCGGATAAAGCTGAACCCCGACAACACTCATGCCGATCGCTAAATAGAGGAGGGCGTAGGGGATTCGGTACGAAGGCAGCACCGGGGACAAGGACTCCTGTAATGCTGGATTCAACAGGATGAGAAACAGCAGCGCTTCGATCGCCATTCTCAATCCCATTGCCACAGCAAACAGGTCGATCGCCCCAGTCTGCGCCTCCCTCTGCCTATATCTACGCTCATCCTCATTGCCTAGAAACGGGGCGATCGCCAGCGCCAATCCCAAGATTAACGCCCCCACCACCTCCATCAAGTTACCCCCAGAGGCATATCCGATGCCAATCTGGAACAACACCACCCCCGCCATCAGATGAGCGCCCAGGATACTCCACCGCAGGGGTAGCAGGGTCGCCACCCCAATCAACCCAGCGCCCACCATCACTTGCAACGCGCCCAACTCCGTCACATAAGATTGAAACGGGGCAAAAATATCGCTGGCGACCTTGTGTGGCAACATCAGCATCAATGTTCCCCGGATAGCAAGATAAATGCCAATAAACCATTGAAGTGTATCAATCCGAATAGGGCGTTTCATCAAGTTTTCTCGTCAATGGTGAATGATGGAACCCAGGGCATCAGGTGAATCGCCAGTTTGGGAGCAGGTCAATCGAATACGGCCAAATTTTTCTGGGGTGTGAACTTATGATTTTAGCATGGACAGCAGAGGCTAGACTTGGCACTCGACCCTCCTAGGACCCCGGTATGGATTGAGTTAAAAGTAGTGGGCACTGCCCACCTTTCTGTGCAGGTGGGCATTGCCCACCCTACTAGCGCGTCCAGCTTAAAATTGTGGGTTCTATCCCTCCTAACCCGCCTTGCCAAGGCGGGAACTCAGAAATTTTTACCCACAATTTTAGCCTAGACGTGCTACTACTCGTTTTTAAAGACCTATCACAACCGAATTCCGTATTATGAGCAGACATTTGGTCAAGAACCCCGGTTTCCAACTCAGTCTAAACCGACTCGACTCATCATGTCCGCGAAAAACTCAAAACTTATGGAATCTTTAATATTAAGCGCTAAATGTAGAGGCGATTCGCTTGCTCGCCTCTACATTTATCTGGAATTTTCAAAATCTGCCTAAATCCTGTCACAGTTGTCACCCCTAGAAGATTTGCAGCAGTTGCCTGGACAAATTCTGCCGAAAGCAGACGCCCAATAAGCTTTTCTAGGCTCTAACTTCCCTGAATATAGCCAGGGTATTGCCTTGACTATAGACTTTTAAATGAGCGCTAATTAATCGTGATGTTATCGCCAATCATGCTAATATTTCAAATATTTATGTTAAAATTTGGGTCAAGTGGTCGTGCAAACTTATTTAAGTTACCCTCAACTATTTCTCTTTGCTTATGACCGACAGGTTCCCGGTTCTGAAGGGGGAAATGGGAACAACTGGGATGCGTTACGCGATCGCCTGCAAATTCATCCCGAGGCGAATCAACCGGGCGATCGCGATTATCTGTTTCGCAACCCCCATGGACAAGGGTTTTACCTCCGCTATGCCATGGGAGATACCCAAAGTCTGATGGTCGCATTGATGCCTCATTCTGAAGAAACCACCGATATTACCCTCTTATCTCGCTTTCGCCAAACCCTGGATGTTTCTGCCAATTTGGGCAAAACTTGGCTAATTTTAGGCTATGTCAACAGTCGCTCAGATTCAGCTCATTTTCAAGCCGCTCACGCCGCCTATCAAGGATTTTATCCCTCCAAATCTGTTCCGGCTTTTCATCCTAGCAAATTGCTGAATTGTTCATTGTTTGAGGTCCGGGACTCTCCTCAATATGGGAAGAATCATGACCCAGAACTTGAAGGGGTTATGATTTGTATTTGCCCTTCAAAATCTGCATTAAAGCGAATCACTGACTTATATTCCGAGTGGTTGTGGTTATTTTTAAATCGCCATCAAATTGGGTCTGCCTATCGCAACAGTCAACTCATCCAAACCGCCTTAGAAAAACAAGGGATTTTCAGAACTGGAGCTATTTTACCTGAACTCCCCGAACTCATGCGATCGTCCCTGGGGGCCCTTCAAAATTTGCCCAATCTCCAATCGCAATGGTCTCAAACTCTCCTCATTTTAGCACAACATCGCGCGGGAGTGGCAGGATTAGAAACCCAGCGCCATGCTTTAAGTACCCATTTAAGAGAGTATGAGAAACGGTTGCAGCGGATTCAAGAGCAACTCAAGGATGACATGGCCACCAGTGACTTAAAAGTTTGGGTTGAATTTAGAGATTATATCGCCCCCCAATATCAAGCGGAAGTCGAACAACAATGGCGGGGATTTAAAATGGGATTGCAGGGTCGAGAACAATCTCTACAAGACATAGAAGCAGTGCTAAACCGTGCTCAAATGAAAGAACGCGATCGCCGGATGGAAAATGCGATCGCTGCTGCTGCAATGGGAGTCAGCACCACCACGGCATCGACCCTTTCTCTAACTCAGACGATATCCCAAATATCGCCATCCGAATCCCCAGGTGAATTCACACCCACTCAGATTGGATTAAATTATGGATTAGTATTTTTCCCCAGTATTTTCCTGGGAATGCTGTTTGCAGGAATGAGTTGGATGGGATTAAATCGCTGGCGATCGCCTCGTTGAAACTCCCCCTCAATTCCCCCTACTGCACTTTTCATCCCGGGGATTCAAACTAAATCTATCCACAGGAGGATGTCAACTCGCCCTGTCAGCAAATTAGTCTTAAGTGGCTTGAATGCTTAGGCGATCGCTGCAATCCTAGCACCTGAATTCTCAGGGGGATTCCTGAAAAAAATCCTCGGACTCTTCTGATTCCTCAATCCCCAGTTCTCCCCAGGATCAAACTATGCCTACAGAGGATTGGCAACCCCTCATTTCATCTCTTACTCTAAAACAAGACTAACCCAGTTTTTACTCCTTAGATTCCCGAGTCTCTAACTTATTATATTTTCAGTGGTGCATCCCCCTGAAAGAGAACGGGTTCTCAGTTCCATTAACAAGCAACCCTAAGTTACCAGTCAAACTCAACAAAACATAACCATGCAACCTGTTAATCTCTCTAAAATAGTTTTGGCAAGTGCCTGTACATTGAGTGTACTGACTGTGCCTTTATTCAATCTCCCCGGTTTTGCTCAAACCTCACCCGATGGCATGGGAACGACTTCCCCCACAGCACCTGCCGGGACCGATCCCGAGGGAACCACCGATTTGGAAAACACGGACCCTTATTATACCAATCCTGACCCTTATACCACGGACCCTGAAGGAGTAACCCCTCCCGAAACGACGGACCCAGAAGGAACAACGGATTTTGAGACAACCACCCCTGAGACAACCGACCCTTATACCACCGACCCTTATACCACCTCACCGGAGGGCACCCCAACTCCCGACACCTTTGACTCGGATCCGACTCAACCCGATGGTACTCTAACCCCAGGTGCAACCCCAGGTACAACCCCAGGTACAACCCCAGGTACAACCCCAGGTACAACCCCAGGTACAACCCCAGGTATGTCTCCGGATATGACAACCCCAGGTATGTCTCCGGATATGACAACCCCAGGTACGACTCCCGGTACTACCAGTCCAGGTACGACTCCGGGTACTACCAGTCCAGGGATGATGTCTCCAAGTACGACTCCAGGGACAACCACACCCGATACGACTCCGGGTACGACTACCAGTCCAGGGATGATGTCTCCAGGTACGACTCCGGGTACGACTACCAGTCCAAATCTGACCGATCCAGGCACAACTCCGAGCACAACTCCCGGAGGTACAATGATTGTACCGCCTGCGACGACGACACCGCGTACAACGACACCGAATACAACGACGACACCCGGTAGTACCACCATTATCGAGCGTACCAATACCGAAACTACAACGACCCCAGGGACAACCCGTTCAGCGACTCAAACAGTCCGAACCCGCGATCGCTCCCCGAATTGGGGACTTTTCGGGTTACCTGGACTCATCGGTTTAGCGGGTCTAGCAAATCTGTGGCGTCGTAATCGCCGACCCGCAGTTCACTCTCGCTAACCATTCGGGATAAGTTTTGAATACAAGAAACGCCTGAAGTAGTTATCTTAGTTCAACGTCACGACTTCAGTCGTTATCCAAGTTCAACGTCACGACTTCAGTCGTTCTTAATTGTTCGTAGTAACGACTTCAGTCGTTCTTAATTGTTCGTAGTAACGACTTCAGTCG
>NZ_JAMXFD010000009.1:205343-242630 GCF_025370875.1 Laspinema palackyanum D2c | reverse complement strand
ATCAGAAATCCATTTATTTCCTGTAGCGGTCCTAATAGGGGGTCGGCGATCAGGACATTGGCGGTGACGTTAACATCTTGAGGGTCGTTCAGATTTTTGCTGGGAAATTGAATATTATTTCCCCCATCATTAAATTGAACCCCCGTTTGTTGTTTAACATTAAACCCATTGATGCCTACATTATTAGCAACAATCGTATTGGTGAGGGTTGTATTAGTTCCCCCTCCCCAAAACCCGCCACCTTGGAATCCAGCCACGTTATTGGCGATGGTGGAGTTTAAAACATTAACAGTATAGCCATCACGAATATTAATAGCGATGCCACCTCCTAATCCCTGACGGGTATTGGCTAATTGGGCGCGGTTGTCAGAAAATGTAGTATTCACCAGGTCAAGATTAGTGCGTTCTCCAACCCATAAACCCCCTCCCTGACTTTCCGCTAGGTTATTAGTAAAGCTGGTATTGCTAATTCTTACCGCCCCATTTCCAAGACGTAAACCGCCACCTAGCGCATCTCCATTGGAACTTGTAATTACCTGATTGTTGAGGATTTTACTCTCTTCAATTACCACGCGATCGCCATCATAAACATAGAGAAAGAGTCCTCCCCCTTGTCCAGCCCCGCGATTGCCTTCAAATCGACTACTGCGGATAATAATATCTCCAGATGTATCAGCATTAGTGGTTTCTGAAGCGCCATCCGTATAAATCGCCCCCCCATATCCCATCGTATTTTGATTGAAAATACCCCCGGGAGTTGAATCGTTATTGATAAAGACAGAATCTTCTACCGTCAAGGAACTTAATAAGCTATTAATCGCCCCGCCATTAATCCCTTTATTGTTGGTGAAGGTACTGCCAATGACTGACGTATTGCTCACGCTCTTGATGGCAATTGCACCTCCCCCTCGTTCGCTATTAGTTGGGGTAGCATCATTCCCATCAAAAGTAGAATTTAGAATAGTATTATTGCTTCTAAACCCGGCAAAAATTGCCCCACCCCCTTCTCCCGTAGCCACATTATTCCTAAAGGTAATATTTTCAACCGTTAGAGTGCTGCGACTTGCGGTGTAAATCCCTCCACCTGCACCTAATTCTCCAATTCCCGTAGCTTTTCCATCGGCGATGACCAGATTTCTGAGGTTAACGCTACTCGGAACAAAATTAGTATTTTCTTTAACGAAGAAAACTCGACTGGCATTATTGCCACTAATCGTAATCCCCGGGGCATTTGCACCATCAAGGGTTAGGTTTTTATTGAGTTCTAATTGACCGCTAGTTAGGGTAAGGGTTTGATTAGCAAGACTGGAGTCAAACTGGATGGTATCTCCTGCTTGGGCGGAGGCGATCGCATTTCTTAAAGACCCCGCCCCACTATCATTGGCATTGGTCACCGTTAGAATTGCCAAGACTCCCGAATATGCCATCATCGCCTCGGGTTTCAATGCCAAGGGTGCGGTTATTTCTCCAGTTTTAAAGGCTAAATCCCAGTTGCCTCCCCGTTCGGAATTGCCCGTAATATCCACCGATGCAGCAATATTAACCCCCAGCAAGTGACTCAGGTTTCTCACAAATTCTGCACCGATTCCTGCTGCCACTTGGCATCCGTATAGCAACAGATTTCCTTGAGGGACAACTGCTTTGGACCAGGACTGCAAAACGGAGTGATACTCGGCTAAATTATCCCCGGATAAGATAACATTTCCCAGTTGTAGAGAACCAGGACTGCCGTGAGAAATAATATGGATAGAATCTACGGTTTCTTCCCGAACGGTTAAGGTTTGTAAAACCTCCGTAATCTGCTGGACGCCATCGGTTAATTCATCTAACCCGATCGCCTGGGCATTTTCCCCGACTCCCTGGAGTAAACTTTGATAATTTTCTACTTGCGAGTCGATGAAAACTAGCGTTTTTGACACCGGGATTCCGCCCTTGTCTTGGTTTTTAATCAAATCAAAATCAATCGCCATCTGGACTACTCCAACCCTTACTTTTTTGAGTAGATGCCAGCCCTGATTGAAAAAAGCGATCGCCCTTAAAAATCACAACTTGATTTTCTGAATGCTTTTTTCTTTAATATTTCTTCAAGCCTCTTAATATAAAACAGGATTCTCTGGGAACAGATTAAGGAACGCCCCTAGTTTTCCGAGGTATTTCAACTTGAGATTAATATGTCTTTAATCTCACTTGGCTCAAAAACCGCAGCCTAGTATCAGCCCTCTCAAAACCTGCTTTGAAAATAGGCTGTAAAAAATCACCTAAACCGAATAAAAACCCCGGAATTAATTTCCTCAGTCCTCTGGTAAGATAGGCCCGTAACCCAAAATATAATCTTTAAATTTATAAAAATTTCGCCTAAATTGAATGACCCTCAGAAACCTCAAAACTTGAGAGTGCCTACCGGGCAGTTTTCCTTTCTTTAAAAAATAACCCCGGATAGAACAAAGGAGGAGTCCAACTCCTCCTTGCAAGCCAAGAAAGGATGATAGATCTAACCTGACTTCCAGTTTTCATTGGGTATGCTTCTCTTCCACTCAATGGAAGGGCGATCGCCTGAAGGGACCGCTGCCGTGATAACTACAATTCGCTTGACTTGGGGCCTGAATTAAAAGTTCCCCTGAAGGGGGTTGGAGGGCTTAAAAAACCGAAGCAAAAATAGACCAGTATTCCCCCTTACCCTCCCTATTCCCCTATCCCTATCGGCGGATTTTCCCGATCTGCCCTCCCTAAAATTGGCTTGAAAACCCAGTTCCCGAATCACCAGAGGGGTCTCTCTTCCCGGACTCAACAGCACCCACCCTGAACCGGAGTCTCCCCCGTCACCGATCATCCCTCACCTCTGCTTGTACGGTTTATACGAATTAGCACTCGGCACCATAGAGTGCTAAATTTTCTACTTGGAGCAGATTGAGAAACCGACTACTATGGCAAAAATTATTTCCTTTAACGAAGAATCCCGTCGGGCGCTAGAACGTGGGGTCAACGCCCTCGCCGATGCAGTCCGAATCACGATGGGACCGAAAGGACGCAACGTGGTCCTAGAAAAGAAATATGGCGCACCAGATATCGTAAATGATGGGATCACCATTGCTAAAGAAATCGAATTAGAAGACCCCCTGGAAAACACTGGGGCCAAACTGGTGCGCGAAGTCGCCGCCAAAACCAAAGACATTGCCGGTGATGGGACCACCACCGCCACGGTCCTAGCCCAAGCGATGATTCGCGAAGGCTTAAAAGTCGTGACTGCCGGTGCAAACCCAGTGTCAGTCCGCCGTGGGATTGAAAAAACCGTCGCCTACTTGCTAGACGAAATTCAAGCTTTGGCTAAACCCGTGGAAGGGGATGCGATCGCCCAAGTCGCTACCGTATCCGCTGGCAATGACGAAGAAATCGGTCAGATGATCGCCTTGGCGATGGATAAAGTCACCAAAGATGGCGTGATCACCGTCGAAGAATCTAAGTCCCTCACCACGGAACTCGAAGTCGTCGAAGGGATGCAGCTCGATCGCGGCTATATCTCCCCCTACTTCGTCACCGACAACGAACGGATGATCGTCGAGTTTGAAAACCCGGCTATCCTGATTACCGACAAAAAAATCAGTTCCATTCAGGACCTCGTCCCCGTCTTGGAAAAAGTGGCCCGCGCCAGCAAACCCCTCTTAATCATCGCTGAAGATGTCGATGGCGAAGCTTTGGCAACCCTGGTGGTGAATAAAGCGCGGGGTGTCTTAAACGTCGCTGCGATTAAATCCCCTGGATTTGGTGAACGCCGGAAAGCGATGCTGCAAGATATCGCCGTCCTCACCAATGGTCAGATGATTTCTGAAGAAATTGGTCTGAGTCTGGATACCGCCACCCTGGATATGCTGGGAACTGCCCGCAAGGTGACCATCACCAAGGAAAGCACCACCATTGTGGCGGATGCGGATGACAAAAACAAAACAGCGATTCAAACCCGCATCGGTCAAATTCGCAAAGAATTAGACAGAAGCGATTCCGACTACGACAAAGAAAAACTCCAAGAACGGATCGCCAAACTCGCCGGGGGTGTCGCCGTGATTAAAGTGGGCGCGCCGACGGAAACGGAACTCAAAGAACGCAAACTGCGGATTGAAGACTCCCTGAATGCCACTAAAGCAGCCGTGGATGAAGGTATCGTTCCCGGTGGCGGTACGACCCTGATTCATCTGGTGAGCAAAATTGAGTCCCTTAAAGCGAGTCTCAATGATGAAGAAATCCTCGGGGCCGATATTGTCGCTAAAGCTTTAGAAGCACCTGTGCGTCAAATTGCTGATAACGCCGGTGTTGAAGGCAGCGTGGTTGTGGAAAAAGTGCGGGAAAGTGCCTTTAATGTGGGCTACAACGCGCTAACGGGTGAATATGTGGATATGATTGCTGCGGGGATTATCGACCCGGCTAAAGTGGTGCGATCGGCCTTGCAGAATGCAGCTTCGATCGCCAGCATGGTCCTGACGACAGAAGCCCTGGTGGTTGAGAAACCTGAACCTGCTGGTGCGATGCCTGACATGGGCGGCATGGGCGGCATGGGCGGCATGGGCGGCATGGGCGGCATGGGCGGCATGGGCGGCATGGGCGGCATGGGGATGATGTAATCCCTGTGTTTTAAACCACAGATTTCACAGATTTTCACAGAAGGAAGAGTTGGAGGGGTGTTGCACTCGTCTAACTCTTTTTTTTTATCGCAAGATGGGGCTGCCGTGATGGTGGATGAGATACCATTTTCCCCCCATGTTTTCATAGAGGTTGGTGGCGTTGGAGAGGGATTGGTTTTTCCGTCCGCTGCTGGTTTGGGTGACTTTTTCGATGAGGGCAATATAGGCGAGGTTGCCGATTGAATCGCTGGCGGTAATTTGAAGTTCGATGTCTAGGGTGGTGGTGGCTTTAAAGATTTGTTGCCAGGAGGGGCGGATTTCTTCCCATCCTTTGAGAATTTTGCGTCCGGGATGGATGCAGAGGGTGTTGATACCTTTGGACCAGATTTCGCTCATGGCTTCCATGTCTTTGGTCTGAAAGGCGCGATAAAAGGCGAGGTTGGCTTCGAGGATGGCGGGTTCGGCAGACATGGGTTGGTGAATGAAGGGTGATTTTGATTTATTGTAGGGGAAGCAATGCTTTGATGAGTTTATTTTAATGCCGCTACCTGAATCAAGCCGACTGCAATTGACTGAGGATTTGACGATTTGCCGCGTTTTAAATGGGATGTGGCAGGTGTCTGGTGCTCATGGTCCGATTCATCCCCAACGGGCGATCGCCTCGATGTTTGACTATGTGGATGCAGGATTCACAACTTGGGACCTAGCGGATCATTATGGTCCGGCGGAGGATTTTATTGGAGAATTTCGTCGTCAGTTGGCTGAAAAACGCGGGGAAGCGGCCCTGGAAAATCTTCAAGCGTTTACGAAGTGGGTACCTCGTCCGGGTAAAATGACTCGGCAATTGGTGGAGAAGAATATCGATATTTCCCGCCAGCGCATGGGGGTGGATGCGTTGGATTTGATGCAGTTCCACTGGTGGGATTATCAAGATAAAAATTATCTGGATGCCTTGAAGTATATGGCGGAACTTCAGGCGGAGGGAAAAATTAAGCATTTAGCCCTGACGAATTTTGATACGGAACATTTGGCGATTATTGTCGAGAATGGGATTAAAATTGTCTCGAATCAGGTGCAATTTTCAATTTTAGACCGCCGTCCGGAACAGCAAATGGTGCCGTTTTGTTTGGAGCATGGGATTAAGTTATTGGCCTATGGAACTTTAGGGGGTGGGTTACTTTCTGAAGGGTATTTAGGACAGCCAGAACCGAGTCCAAGGGTTCTGAATACGGCTTCTTTGAATAAGTATAAAAATATGCAAGCGGCTTGGGGAAGTTGGAGTTTGTTTCAGGAGTTGTTAGAAACGCTTCAGAAAATTGCTAATCAATATCAGGTGTCGATCGCCAATGTAGCCGTGCGATATGTTCTCGAAAATCCTGCGGTAGCCGGTGCGATTGTGGGAACAAGATTGGGAGTGGCTGAACATATTCAGGCTAACGCTAAGGTGTTTGATTTTCAGTTGACTGGGGCGGATATTCAAAAAATTGATGGGGTTTGCGATCGCGCCCGGAATTTGTTGGAATTAATTGGGGACTGTGGGGATGAATATCGCCGCCGGTAACCTCGGGGTCAAGGTTTGGGGTTGCACAGAAAGCAATTCCGTGGGAAACGGGCGATCGCACTCCAGATTGGGAAATCCTCAACCCCTAAACTATAGCCGAATCCGGGGTCTTGTCCCCCTCTAAAATGGCGGATTACCCTCCCCACCCTGGGTTCAAAATCGTGCCTCTCGGACCGCGCAAATAGGTTAGAATACAAAGGCGAATCTGATAATTTCTCTTAAACATGACAGGATCTAAGGTAACGTTTGCCAAAAATAAGGGGTTCTGGAAAGAACTCAACCGTCGAGTTGAAGCCTATTTTGAGGCGGAAAACATCCCCAAACGCGATTGTCCACAGATGTATCTGAAAACCCTAACTCTCGTTTTATGGATGGTTGGGGCTTACAGTTTTACACTCTTTGGTCCCGCTGGAATGGGCTTTAAAATTCTGGGCTGTATGGTTTTAGCCGCAGGAATAGCCGGTTTTGCATTTTGTGTGGGTCACGATGCCAATCACGGCGGTTATTCTAATCATAAATGGCTGAATCAAAGTCTAGGATTAACCTACGATGCGATCGGATTATCGAGTTATTTATGGAGGTTCCGCCACAACTATCTCCACCACACCTATACCAACATTCTGGGCCACGATGTGGAAATTCATGGGGATGGATTAGTCCGAATGTCCCCGGATATGCCGCACAAATGGTATCATAAATTCCAACATTTGTTTATCTGGTTTATTTATCCCCTCATTCCAGTGTATTGGTCGTTCTGCGATGTTCAAATTATTTTGTTCAAGCGCAAATATCATGACCATGTGCTGCCGACTCCTTCCCCGATGACTTTGGCAACCTTGCTGGGGGGTAAGTTGGTTTGGTTGGGTCTGTTTATCGGAATTCCTCTGGCTGTGGGATACAGTCCCTTAACAGTCATCGGCGGATTTCTTCTAACTTATTTTACCTACGGAGCGATCATCTGTGAGGTATTTATGATGGCTCATGTGATGGATAACGCTGAATTTATTACGCCGGATCCTGAACATAACCATGTGGATGATGAATGGGCAATTTTTCAGGTTCGCACGACCGTCGATTTTGCGCCCAACAATCCCTTTTGTACTTGGTATATGGGAGGACTGAATTTTCAAGTAGTCCATCATTTATATCCCCATATTTGCCACATTCATTATCCTGAACTTTCTAAAATTTTGATGGAAGTTTGTGAAGAATTTGGAGTGAAATATCAAATTCATGAAACCTTAACCGGGGCCATGATTTCTAATTTTAATTGGTTGAAAGCGATGAGCATTCCGCCAAAACCTCTGGCAGCACCTACTCGTGAGTTAGCCAGTAATTTGGCTAAATAAATTTACCCCTTCTGACTCAACCAGACCCTCCCCTGATTGGGATGAAGTGAAGGGAGTAACCTTAATGAGGTGGGCAATGCCCACCTTACTTCTTCTCTCTCTCCTGAATTAGGGGGAATTTATGAATTGACCCGATTCTTAATCTAGCGAGGGAATTCAGAAAGGAATTTAACCCAGAAGTAAGAGGAAAAGCGAGGATGAAACAGCGATTAATTAGGGCTGTAATGCTATTCATGATCATGGCAATCAGTCTGATGGGAATACAACCGGCAATGGCAGCCAATTCGGGGGAGGGGGCTAAACTTTTTACGGTTCACTGTGCCGGGTGTCATGCCAATGGAGGTAATATTATTCGCCGAGGAAAGACCCTGAAACTTAAAGCTTTAGCTAAAAATCATCGGGATACCCAAGAGGCGATCGCCCAGTTGATTACCCAGGGGAAAAACCCGATGCCTGCCTACAATGACCGCTTAAGTATTCCAGAAATTGAAGCGGTAGCCGCCTACGTTTTGGAACAGGCAGAAATCGGCTGGCAATAACGGGTTTCACTCGGGAATGTTCTCGGCAGTGGGAGTCATCTCCATCGGCAACCACAGGGTAAAAGTAGACCCTTTTTCCGCCTCACTTTCCACCCTGATTTCACCCCCCATCATCTTGCAGAATCGTTTGGAAATGGCTAGTCCTAAACCCGTTCCCCCATACTTACGAGTCGTGGAGGCATCGGCTTGACTAAAGGCTTCAAAAATGTTTTCCAGTTGTTCGGGGGAAATGCCGATGCCGGTATCGCTGAGGCGAAACTCAATTCCTGGAGTCTTTTCCCCAGGAGTGTCAGGGGTTACAGGATCATGAACCCATTCCCCAGATTCACTGGGAGTAACGGTTAAGGCGATCGTCCCGTTTTCGGTAAATTTCGCGGCATTACTGAGCAGATTGAACAAAATCTGCCGCACTTTGGTTAAGTCTCCCGTCATCACTCCCCCCGCTGGATCGCAGTTGATTTCTAAGTGATTGCCATTTTTTTCGATTAAGGGTTTAACGGTACTGATTACCTCAGAAATCAGCAGGGTGATGTCGAACGGTTCCAGATACAGGGTCATCCGTCCGGCTTCAATTTTTGAGATATCTAAGATATCGTTAATTAAAGCTAATAGGTGTTTTCCAGCGGTTCTAATTTTGGTCAAGTCAGCGATCGCCTCTTGCTCTCCGGCATCCTCCATTTCCTCAGTGAGGATTTCGCTATAGCCGATAATGGCATTGAGGGGGGTGCGAAGTTCATGACTCATATTAGCCAAAAAGGTACTTTTAGAACGACTCGCTGCCTCTGCGGCATGGAGTGCCTTTTTCAGGTCTTGTTCGGCGCGAACTCGCTGGGAAATGTCTGTACTAATCGAGATCAGTCCGACAATGGTCCCGCTGGGGTCCTTAATGGCATCGGCACTCAACAGGACCGGAATGGTCCGATCGCCCGAAGTGCGGTGGATGACTTCTCCACTCCAGGAGTTCCCCCCCATAATCGTTTCAAATACCTCGGTCCCGAGGATCGGGTCCGCAAAAACCGCTAGGGGTCCTCCTGCGGCATTTAACTGTTCCGGGGTCTCATATTCATAAAGCCGAGAAAATGCCGTATTTTGATAAATATGACAGCCAAACCGATTACTTATGGCGATCGCATCCCCAGAACTTTCCACCGCCTTGCGCGTGAGAATTAATTCAGATTCCGCTTGTTTGCGGGCGGTGATATCTTCCACCATTGCGATCGCAAACTGCGCCGTTTCTCCTTTCCCAGACACCAGAGAAACACTCAACCGACCCCAAATTTGACTCCCATTTTTACAGCGATATCGTTTCTCAATTTGATACCCCTTCCGCTGTCCCCTAACCATCTCGGAAGCGAATAACCGTTCCGTATTTTGGTCTAACGGATCACTCAGTTCCAGACAAATTTTACCCTGTAATTCCTCGTGGGAATACCCTAACATCGACTGAAATGCCGGATTGCTATCTAAAATCTCCCAATCCAAAGTTCGCACCACAATCCCAATAGCAGCCCCTTCAAACACTGCCCGAAACCGTTGCTCACTCTCCCGTAAAGCCCCTTCAACATTGGCGCGTTCGATAATTTCTATCCGCAACTGTTCCAAACTGGTATTCAGTTCAGAAGTGCGCTGTTTGACTCGCCGTTCCAGTTCCGTATTGGCATGATTGAGCGCCTCTTCTGCTATTTTATGGTTGGTAATGTCGCGAGAGTTAATCACCAACCCGTTCACCGCCGGTTCCGCCAGCAAATTGCGGCCTATTGATTCAAAATATAAAATCTCTCCCGTCGCCCGCTGCACCCGATACTCAATTTTCATAATCAAGTCGGGATGGTTACTGAGCATCTGATAGGTCTCCCTCACTTTTTCCACATCATCGGCATGGACAAATCCGGTGGCATTATGACCAATCAGTTCTTCGGGATAGTAACCCAGGATGCGCTCAACCGAGGGACTATGGTAGCGGATTGTGCCATCGGGTTCAAGGATGGTAATCATATCCGAGCTATTTTGAATCAGCGATCGCCATTTGGCTTCGCTTTGAGTCACGGCTTTTTCGGCTAACTTGCGATCGGTAATGTCAATCATCACCCCTTCCCAGAGAATATCTCCATTCTCCTGTCGTTCCGGTCGGGCCACACATTGCAACCACTTGAGCGTACCCGATCGCATGATAAATCGGCCTTCCCATCGCCAAGGTTCCATCCGTTGAATCTTCGTGGTCAGGGATCGCTCATAACTCGATCGGTCCTCGGGATGAATCATCTCTCCCAAAATATGAGGATGCTGCTTCATATAGTCCGGGTCTACCTCCATCACATCCAAACAACCGGAGGATAAAAAGGGAAAAGAAACCGCTCCATCTTGATGGATAATCGACTGATAAATTAATCCCGGAATACTATCGGCTAACTTTTGAAACCGCGCTTCACTCTGTTCTAAAGCCCGGATGGCTACAAATTTTTCCGTCACATCCTGCACCAGAGATGCGACTCCTATCATCTGACCCTCAGCATCTACTAAGGGGGTATTGTGCCACTCACAAATAATCACCCGCCCATCTTTAGTTTGATTCTCGTTGGTACTATAAATCCCGCCTTTTTGATGTAAGAGTGCTTGTAAGACTTCTTCGTTCACTTCCCATTGAGCAGTCTCGGGAATCAAGTCTAAGGCATGATGCCCCAGGATTTCCTCCCGGGTATAGCCAAACAGTCTTTCCGCTGCGGGGTTCCAGTTGCTGACTTCAAATTTTAAGTTCCACTCGACTGCCGCCAGGGGAGTTTGCTGGAGGTGAATCGCTAATTTTTGTTGGGATTCTTGGAGGGCTGATTCTGCCTGCTTGCGATGGGTAATATCCGTGGCAGTCCCGGTGGTCCCGATGATATTGCCCAACTCGTCCCGCATCAGGACCGCATTGAAACTCAAACATACCGGGGTTCCATCTTGGCGGCGATGTTGGGTTTCGTAGGGAAAAACCGACTCCCCAGCTTGCAGGCGATCGAACATCTGCCGATCTTTAACCCCTTGTTCCGGGTCCATAAACTCGAAAAAGAATCGCCCCAGCATCTGGTGGGGTGCATATCCGTAAATCTCTTGGGCCGCTTGGTTGACAAAGGTCCAGCGGCCCTCCTGATCCAGGGACCAGATTAAATCCCGAGAGGTTTCGACTAAATTCCGGTAATGGCGTTCACTTTGATGCAGGGCCGCTTCTAACTCCTGCTGTTCCGTGATGTCTCGCCCCACGGCATAACTGATGCTGTCTGGATAGTGGCACGTTTTCCAGGCAAACCAGCGATAGCTCCCATTTTTGTGGCGACAGCGATTGGTAATGGATAGCTCAGATTGGTGAACGGTATGGGGGATGGTGATGGCGCGTTCTTGATCGTCGGGGTGGAGAAACTCAATCCAAGGGCGTCCCAGCAATTCTTCCTGGGTCCATCCGAGGATATGAGTCCATGCCGGATTCACCCGCTTAAAATAGCCATCGGTTCCGATAATACAAAAGAGATCGGCAGAGAGTTTAAAGAAAATAGTGGAGACGAGGTGAAGCGCCTCTGTCTCTGTTTTGGCAGTGTTCAGTGCCTCGTAAAAGCGATGGGAATCCCCGGGTGCATTCATATATTTTGCCAATCCTGTTACTAAATCTCTAGAGGCTGTTGACCCCTATTTGAGCGATCGCCTCCCCTGACCTGATGGGTCACCTTGCCGAATTGTCTTCACCCTGATTTGTCCCTGGAAACCGGTACCGATGGATACTATTTCTGGACTTAAGAAAATAGAAACTCGAAAAAGTAGATGGCCCTGCAAAAGCTGTTTTTCCTGATTTCCATTCCCTGAACTCTGGAAATCCCCTAGGTCGTGCGTCGAGTCGGTCTAAATCATGTAGATTCAAAGGTTCGGGCTGATTCTCGACCTTGATCGCCAAGCCTCTCGGAAAGGAAAAAGCCCCTTGCTGGAATTCTACAACCGATTTAGACGCTGTATATTCCTACTTTTAAAGATCATCTTAAGTTTGACAAAATCCTTGAGGGTTAGTCAAGTATGGGGGCTAATCTTCAAATTTATAGCCCACACCAATAACGGTTTTAATAAAAGATGGATTGGCCGGGTCCAGTTCGATTTTTTTTCGTAAGCGGGCGACATGAGTATCCACAACCCGTTCATCCCCGAAAAAGTCATCCCCCCAGAGTTTTTCTATCAGTTGCGATCGCTGCCAAACCCGTCCGGGATAGCTTAAAAACGTTGACAGCAGATTAAACTCCAAAGTAGTTAAATCCAAGGTTTCTAACTCCCGATTTTCCACTTGCCTGGTGGCGATGCGTCGGTCCAGATCCACCATGAAATGTTCAGTTTGGTAAACCTGAGAACTCTGATTCCCTTGTCGCAGACTCCGGCGCAATAAAGCTCGGACTCGCGCCACCAATTCCCGAGGACTAAACGGTTTGACCATATAATCATCGGCCCCGGTGGATAAGCCAATCACCCGGTCAATTTCCTCTCCTCTAGCGGTGAGCACTAAAATATAAGGGTCTTTAGGTCCTGGTTTTTGCCGGATGCGCGCACAAACTTCTAACCCATCTAATCCGGGTAACATTAAGTCTAAAACAATTAAGTCCGGCTGTTCTTCTTCAAAGACGCGCAGGGCAGTCAAACCATCGCGACTATTGATGCAGTGAAAGCCTTCGGCTTCTAATGCCCGCCCCACAATTCGAGCAATTTCCGGTTCATCCTCAACGATTAAAATTTTCATACCTGACCCGTTTCCTCCCTTAACTCACCGGGGTGGGATGGGAATTAGGGGCCTCATCCAAAGCCGGGGCGATCGCCTGGTCCTGGGTCTTTTCCACCCGATGCTTTTTTTCCGGGTACACCGCCAAATCGAACCAGAACGTGGTTCCCACCCCCACTTCACTGACTAAATGCATTTGGGCATGATGTTTTTCCATAATATTGCGGACAATGGAAAGACCTAACCCTGTCCCTTCCAAGGTATGAACTCGGTTTTCCACCCGGAAGAAGCGATCGAAAATCGCTACTTGGTCTTCTGCAGCAATCCCGATCCCCGTATCCCCCACTTCAATCCGCACCATCGGCACATTGGGTTTCTGCTGCTGGTTCGGGAGAGGACATTGTGGATTAGAGCGCCAGGAATTATCCTCTTCGGTTTCCAACAAATAGGCGCGAATCGCAATTCTTCCCCCGGGTTCGGTGAACTTCAGGGCATTTCCCACCAAATTGGCAAACACTTGTAGGAGCAAATCATAGTTAGCCACCACTGCGGGCAATTCGGGATCAACTTCTTGAATCAGGTCAATATTTTTATCTTTGGCATTGAGCTGATAGGTTCGCAGGGTTTGCTCCACAGGTTGAGCAATTTCTACCGCTTCAAACTGATAGGTCCGGCTGGATTCCAGACGGGAGAGATCCAGGACATCGTTAACCAAGCGGGTGAGGCGATCGGTTTCCCGGTTGGCGGTTTCTAAAAATTCCTGACGCTCCTCCTGGGTGAGTTCTTCCCCATATTCATGGAGGGTTTCGATAAAGGACTTGATATTAAATAACGGCGTTCTCAGTTCATGGGAGACATTGCTAATAAACTGACTCTTGGCTTCATTCAGCTTGACCTCTCGGGTAATATCTTGAACCGTCATGGCAATGCCTTTGAGACTCTCGCGATATTGCGCCGTCGCCGAGGAAACCGAGTCATCATGATAGAGGGTGCATTCCGTGGCGTAGGGCCGTTCCGGGGCGGTACAGGTATCTTCGTGATGGTAGATGCAACTCTTGCAGAGGGGATCGCCTCCGGGGGCTTTATGCAGCAGCACGGTACTCAGTAAAATTCGCACGGTGCGTTTTGTCGGTTCGCTCAGGGTGAGGCGAAACTCCCCACTCTCTCGGGACGCATAGCCGTTGCCGGAAATATCCCCATCCCCGTCATTGGAGGAGGAAAGCTCTCGCAGGGAATCCCCTGCGGCCATTTCATACAGGGGTTGAGTCAACTCGGCACTGACTGCGGCAGGGAGCAAATCCAGGATATTTTGAGAAATCAGGTTTTTGCCTTCCCAGCCGAAAATCCGCCTTGCGGTGGGGTTGACTAAAATTACCTGTAAGGAAGTGTCTAATAAGACGGCTCCATCAGCGATGGTAGAAACTAGGGTTTCTAATTTGGCTTTTTCGGCAGTGAGTTCTTCAATGTTCTGCTCCTCATACCGTTCTAGCCGTTCGGCCATTTCATTAAAGCTGCAAATTAATTCCCCGAGTTCGCCTTGCAAAGGCAAGTCTATCCGCTGCTTGAAGTTTCCTGTAGCAATGTTTTTCACCCCAACCAGCAATTCTTTAATCGGTTTGGTAATGGTCAAGGCATTAAAGACGGCCCCTAAAATGACCATCACCCAGATGGAGATAAATACCGCAATGGTGACATCCCGGGTGAGGTTGGAGGAGGTGACTACGGTGGGATTGGGGTTGATCCCGATCGCCAAGACACCCAAATATTCTTTTTCGTGCGCCAGGGGGACAAATACATCGGTGACGGTGCCATCCGGGGTACGATGCTGCCGGACCATTGGCAAGTCATAAGTAGTGGCAAAGCCCTCGGGAAGTTGAATCCTCCGTTGCAGGGTTAGGGAATTTTGGACCTCGGACTCCGAAAAGGGAATTCCCAGGAAGATTTGGCCCTCCTTATCCGCATAGAGCATATAGCGCACGCTGGTGGTGCTGCTATAGAACCGATGAGAAAAGCGGGCCACTTCTGTGCGATTATCTTCAGCAATTAATGGGGCGACATTGGCTGCCAGCAGCAGTCCCAAATCTCGACCGAAGCGGGTGTCATTGATTCGGGCATCCTGCTGAATGGTATTGACAGCCCAAAAGGTGAGTCCACTCATAATGAGGGACACAACCAGGGTGGCGGCTGCCATCAGTCGGGTCTGGAGGGTGAATTCGGACCACCAACGGGCAATAATTTCTCGGATTTTGTTTAGGAGAGCCAGCAAGGTTCTTTCTATCCGGTGGAAGGCAAGGATGAGAGATGAGTCTATTTCTATTGTGCCACGTTGTGAAGTTTTGGGAGAATGGGGCGTGGTTTTTTATGTTCAGGGGGATTTGCCTCTCATTTAGGGAAATTCCGGTCCCCTCCCCTGTGTCTTGGGGAGGGGACCGGAGGTGGAGTTACGAGAAGGGCAAATCACCTTAAGCGTAAAAACCCTCGATTAAATTGATTAAATTGAGGGTTCCTGACGCAGAATTGCTCGCACCTCCATTAAAATCTGGCCCAATTTATTCTGACCACTGCCATCTTTACCGCATCCCCAATAATAATCATGAGGGGCATTTTCTACGAGTTCCTCCTCTCCAGTTCCGAGCAAAATCTCCCGAATGTCGTCATGAGTCTGGAATTTTTTGAGGACCGCACGGCGCATGATTTCATCTTTGACCGTTTCCCAATCCGGACGTAGGGGACGTTTGCGATCGCGTCCCATGTTGGCGGCATCCCTAGGGCTGTTAACTTGTCGGATCTGCTCGGCATGGGGAGTTCCCGCAAATTTTTGAGCTTGAAAATAATGTTCGCTCGTCGGCCACCATACCCCATCTAACTCAAAGCCATGCCGGGAAAAGTTGGAGAAACATCCGTATTCACTACGGAGGCTATAAAAATATAGAGTCACCGTCTATCTCCTGCCCCTTTTAACTCAGGGCTTTTTCTATTAAGTCAGTATATTTTTCCAGGGTAGTTGCATAATAACTTAAAAAATCCAGGGCAGGTTGACGAACGACTTTATCAAATTTTTCAACTTCGTTCGGTAGCACCTTTAAGGGGTGGGTGACGAGATAGCGACTGGAACTATAATCAATGTCTCCCTGTTTTAAGTTTTCTTCTTCTTTGAGTTTTTCAATGAGCATTTCTCCCAAATTATAATCTGAAGATTTTACATATAGCAGAGGCGGATTGTCCATGCCAAACAATCGCTCCGGGGTCAATCCTTCTAAGCCAATTAAGATAACATATTCATCATAAGCCGATACCCAATTTGCCTGAGAAATATAAATTTCTGTCTCTTCATAAACGATAAAATTCCACTGATTTTGCCACCAGGGATTTTTAGCTAAATCGGCTTCCAGAGATTCCAAAAAGTTTTGGAGTTCACTTCTAAGGGTTTGTTCTGCTTTGAGAAGTTCCTGATAGGTTTCCCAATTTTTGGCTAATAACTTACTTTCGTCTGAGAAAATTTTCATAAATCATACCCTTGACACCACCTCGATCCAGTCTACCAAAATATGTTTAAGTTTTAGATCATTCAGTTGCGGTACAACTTGGGAAAAGGCTGCGGCGAGTTGGGGATAGGAAAGCGAGTGCCAATGGGATGGGTCTCCACTCAGGGGTTCTCGTCCTTCGGGGGTTAAAAAGATGGCGATTTGTCGTTCTTTGGGGATGCGTTGCGCTGAACCTAACCGTCGCATCTCGATAATTTCTAGGTCAGCTTGGTGGATGCCTTCTCGGTCCAAAATATTGTTATCGATCGCCACTAAAAATTCCCCGGGTCGATACAGAATCAGGTCCAGGCGCAATTGGGGTGCGATCGCTGAAGAAAGGAGGCGATAGGGTTGGCTGAAATGCTCCGAAGGAATACAGTCACCACAAAGTTTGACAAGCTGTTCTAAAAACAGTGGACCTTGCCCATGACTACCCTCAGCATCTAACAGCCACCCTAACACGGTGGTTTGGGTTGTCTCGTTTTTGCTCAGTTGCAAGAGAGAAAATAGATTAAAATTAGCAACCTGACGCTGCCTGGATTTCTGATGGATGTCGGAAAAACTTGACAAGAATTCCGACATTTGAGCTTGGGTTTTCTCTCGTTTGGACTGCCCTAGGGTTCTAAATTTACCCAGAAGGGCGCTCATTTTTTGGACTTTAGATGGCATTTAAAATGGGGACAGAAGGTCGAGTGTGCTGGATGGATAAAGGATGAGCTAACGGTTCAATGGGAAGGGTGATCCTAAATTCTGTCCCTCTTCCGGGTTGTGAACTCACCTCGATTTTACCTCCATGTTTTTCTACCACGCGGTAAACAATCGATAATCCCAAACCTGTCCCTTTTCCGGGGGGTTTCGTCGTGTAAAATGGGTCGAATATTTTGCTGCGGATTGCCTCATCCATTCCCAGACCATTATCCGAGATTTTAACCTGGATGGTTCTTTCATTGAGCTTCTGGGTTTGAATGACGATTTGGCGATGGGACTGAAGGGGGTTTGACTCTTTATTCGGTTTGCTTTCTAAGGCATCGATCGCATTGGAAATCAAGTGCATAAACACTTGGTTGAGTTGCGCCGGATAACACTCGATTGGCTGCAATTCATCATAGCGGGTAATCACTTCAATGTTCGGGTGCAGGCGATGGTTACAGAGCAACAGGGTACTGTCGATTCCTTCGTGAATATCGACTCGTTTTTTCTCGGATTCGTCCAGGCGCGAAAAGTTACGCAGAGAAAGGACAATCTGCCGTATTCGCTCGGAACCCATGCTCATGGAGGAGAGCATTTTGGTCAAGTCGGCGATGACGAATTCTAAATCTACATCTTCAATGAGTTCCTGTAGTTCCGGGGACGGATTGGGATGCTCTTTTTGATACAGTTTGACGATTTCGAGGATGTCTTGGATGTAATGATTGCTATGCTCGATATTGCCGGTGATAAAGTTGATGGGATTATTGATTTCGTGGGCAATTCCAGCGACTAATTGTCCCAGACTGGACATTTTTTCGGTCTGAATGAGCTGGGTTTGAGCTTGCTGAATTTCCTGGAGTTGTTCCTCAACTCGACTAATCAGTTGATTCAGGGAGGTGGCGAGTAAACCGGCTTCATCTTCGGTGAGGATGGGGGCGCGGAGTCTATAATTGGATTGTTCAGTGGTGCGGAGGGCAACTTGGGTGACCCATTCAATGGGACGGGCGATCGCCCGACTGGTGTATGAGGCTAACATCGCGGCGATCGCCACGGATAAAATCATGCTGAATACTGCAATTTTCCATCGCAGGGATTCGGCTTTAGTAAAGGTCTCTTTGGCCGCATTCTCTTGGGCCTGGGCTGCATCTAAGGTCTGGTCTAACTCCTGATAAAGGGTTTCTAATGCAAATTCCACTTGGGAAATTTGCGCCAAAACTCTCTCTCTTTCCGAATCAGTGAGACGAGTCACTAAATCGGAGCCCAAATTAGGATTCAAGGTCTGTAACTGCAGCAAGTCTTGAGAAGATTTTTCAGCAACTTCTTGAATCTCCCATAATTTTTGCATTTGGGATTCATCAACGGTGACTAAACTCTTCTCATTGGTTTTAACCACCTCTTGCAAATCGTTTAACAGATTTTCAACTTTCTGATTTTGGGTCAGAAAGCTACGGCTTTTAGATTCACTCCAGAGGGACTGATCCGCACTGGAAACTAAACCTTGTTGATGCGATCGCGCGGTGACCACCTCATATTGCAAACGGGTGAGGATCCGCTGTTGCTCGTAGGCATGAACCAGTTGTTGTTTGGCTTTGTTGTGATAGCGATCGCCTACTACTAACCCCAGACCCGTTCCCAATAACGCGATCGAAATTGTCAGTCCATAACCATAGCCGATTTTTTGCTTAATACTTAAGCGGCGAATGTTGGTTTTGAGCTGATCGAGGAGATTTGGAGAGGAGTTCCCCACATTGCCAATCTGTGATGGATCCACAATCCCTCTCGGTTGTCGGGTCTCTAGGACCTTGTAAGGCTCTTGAAGCTGCATAGATGGGGCTTCCCTTGCTGATAAAGATACTCTTGTCTGAGGACAAGCGATGTTTTCTCGGTGTAAGGATCCCAACATAACGGTGATGAAGGGTTCCTCCTCAACGATGTGAACGCTGAGTTAGGCAGCGTTCAACTGCCAACTGGCTTTAATTCCAGAATGGAACCCGCATCCGTCTTCACAAAAAACGTTATGAATCGGGTTGCGGGTGCGTGAGCATTTCTCTACTTTATTAAATTTTTATAAAATTTCCAAGGGTTTTATAATTTTCCGTGATAATACGGAGCCTTTAGGGGCTTGACATTGAGGGCCCCAGGACTGGATATTTAAAGAAATTAATCTGTTTGCCTTGAACAATTATATTCCACTCATTGTAAGATTGCAAATATTTAATCCTTAATGGGGACGACAAGTAATCATCAGAGGCAGTTTTCTGAGAATTCACGGTCACGGGTTGATTGGGAGAAACTTTCAGGGATAGGGGAGTCCCTAATCTATAACAATTCAGCACTCAAATCTGACCTGTAAATGCACCACCCTGACCCGAAAGTTCTCAGTTTCATTCATTTAATCCCTATAGTTTATGAAACAATCTAACTCAAATATAGTTTTAGGACTCGACCTCGGGACAACGGGCAATCGGGCGATTTTGTTTAATCACGAGGGTCAATTAATTTCCCAATCTTATCAAGAATTGAATCAATTATATCCTCAGCCCGGTTGGGTAGAACATGATCCAGTCGCCATCTGGGAGGATACCTACCATTGCATTCAAAAGGTCTTGCAAAACCGGGGAATTTCTGGCTCTGAAATTGCGGCGATCGGTCTCACCGTCCAGCGTGAAACCTGTTTGCTGTGGGATAAAACTACCGGAGAACCCTTGCATCCGGCCATTGTCTGGCTCGATCGCCGGACTGCACCCCTCTGTCGAGAGTTGACGGAAAAGGGTCATGCTTCTGAAATTCAAAATCGCACGGGATTAGTTTTAGATGCCTATTTTTCGGCCACTAAACTGGCCTGGTTATTACAATGGGTCAAGGACAATCGCCCCGATATTAATCCCAAAAATATTCTCGCTGGAACCATCGATAGTTGGATACTTTGGAAACTAACCGGGTCCAAGGTTCACGCCACCGATCGCAGCAATGCCAGTCGCACCCTGTTGATGAATTTGGAAACCTTAAATTGGGACCAAACTCTCTTAAATTTATTCGGAATTCCCCAGGAAATCATGCCAGAAATTCGCGACAGTTTCGGCTATTTTGGAGAAACGGATCCGGATATCCTGGGGTTTTCAGTCCCGATTATGGCGATTTTAGGAGATCAGCAGGCGGCATTATTCGCCCACGGATGCGATCGCCCGGGACTGGTAAAATGTACTTATGGGACCGGCTGTTTTTTAATTGCTCAAACGGGTCAGGAATTAGTCCGTTCCCATCATCAACTTCTTTCGACTGTGGCTTGGACTGATGGCAATCAGGTGAATTATGCCTTAGAAGGAGCAATGTTTACAACAGGACGTGCTGTGCAGTGGTTGCGAGATGGATTAAACTTGATTCATTCCGCAGGAGAAACCGAGGCGATCGCCCGTTCCGTTCCCGATACTAATGGGGCCTATTTCGTCCCCGCTTTGAGTGGACTCGGTGCACCCCATTGGGATATGAGTGCCAGGGGGGCATTTTTGGGGCTCACCGCTGGCGTAACCCGTGCCCATCTAGTTCGCGCTGTTTTAGAGGCAGTCGCCTATCAAGTCAAAGAAGTTGTTGATGCCATCAATCAAGATAGTGATACCCCCGTACAACGCTTAAAAGTCGATGGCGGCGCTTGCGAAAATGATTTTCTGATGCAATTTCAAGCGGATGTGCTGAACATTCCCCTGGAACGTCCTACAATTCTTGATGCTACCGCTCAAGGTGCCGCCTTTGCTGCCGGTTTAGCGGTGGGTTTCTGGACCGATTATCACACTCTGGTTCAAACTCGCACCCTGGATCGATGCTTTGAACCTGGAGAGGGAAAAGTTACCGCAGCACCTCATTTTGCTCAATGGCAAAAGGCGGTAAGTCGGGCTAAAAATTGGGTGGATTGAGAATAGGTACAGCGATGGCGGCCCCAAACCCCTCTCCCAAGATGGGAGAGGGGCTTTGAAATCTGCTATATGCTCATAAATCCGATAAAATTTAAGGAAGAATTGCCTTCAAAAGTTTGAAAGAGTTTTCCTGATTTAAACTGAAAGAGGGGCTCATTCCCGATTTAAAGAGACTTAAGCTCTCAACCCTGAACCGTTTATTGCTATCCCATTGCTGCGCTCGCCGAAATCATGAATCTTATCAACACCCAGGTTTTTCCCTCAGTTCAGGAGTCCGAATTAAGCCATTCTGAACCCGGTTTGCCGTTGAGTGTGGCCCCGATGATGGATCGGACCGATCGCCATTATCGCTACTTTATGCGCCTGATTACCCAGCGCACCTTACTTTATACGGAAATGATTACCACAGGGGCGATTATTCATGGCGATCGTCAAAAATTGTTGGGATTTTCCCCAGAAGAAAAACCGCTGTCTCTGCAACTGGGAGGGGATGATCCCCTGGAACTGGCGGAATGTACCCGCATTGCTGAAGACTTCGGTTATGACGAGATTAATTTAAACGTAGGATGTCCCAGTAGTCGGGTTCAAAATGGGAATTTTGGCGCTTGTTTAATGGCTCAACCGGAACGAGTGGCGAGGGGAATAGAGGCAATGCAACGGGTGACAAAATTGCCGGTAACGGTGAAGCATCGCATCGGAATTGACGATCGCGATCGGTATGAAGATATGACAGAATTTGTCAGGATTATCTCCGAAGCGGGATGTCGTCGATTTACGGTACACGCTCGCAAAGCATGGCTTTCGGGGTTAAATCCCAAGGAAAACCGCACGATTCCTCCCCTGAGATATGAAGATGTTTATCAGTTAAAACGAGAGTTTCCTGAATTGTGGATTGAAATTAATGGCGGTATCACCACAATGGAACAAGTGCGGGAACATCTTCAACAGGTGGATGCGGTGATGATTGGTAGGGCTGCTTATGATAATCCTTATTTATTTGCAAGCTGCGATCGGGACATTTTTGGTGAAGAAATCCCGCCCCTTTCTCGGCATCAAGTCGTGGAAGCGATGTTGCCTTATATTGACCACTGGTTAGCTCAAGGTTCCCATTTGAATCAAATTAGCCGACATATCCTACAACTGTTCACGGGACAAGCGGGAAGTCGGGCATGGAAACGACATATTAGCGAAAACGCCTATCTTCCCGGCGCAGGATCGGATGTCATTCGTGCTGCCTTAGCCAAAGTCCCGGAATAGCTACGAAGGGGAATTAAAAAAACGTCAAACCCTAAAGTCTGCATTCCTCCCCCTTATAGCAATAAAAAAGAGGAGTGTGAGCCTAATTTTCCTTATTCTCCCGGACCTCCCAGGGGAGGTCCGGGGAGAGGTTTAGGAGTTTATCACCCCACATTTATGATAATTTCCGACTATAAACCCTCACAATTTCCTGACCAATTTTTTTAATTTTCTTGACTAATTCTGGCGGAGTGTGAATCTTCAGATTGCCATCAAATCCCACAATCCAGCGTAAAAAAGTTACATCATTTAATGACCATTTGGGGACCTTGATTTGGAGGCGATTGGGAAAATCGGGGTCAGGGGAGGGAGTTAAGTAAATGGACGAAATTTTATCGTCTTCCTGAAAAAAGAAGGGTTCGGAAATGGTGATTTTATGGCTAGGTAAATGCTTGGTTTCTTCTCGAATAAACCGAAAAGATTTATCTGTAAACCATAATTCCACGATTAACTCGACTTGCTTGCGGTTTTCGGGATTGGAACTGAGGAAACGGCGCTGCTGAGTGGTACTGGTTCCTAAAAATACGCCAGCACTTTCTTGGTAAAGGGTTTCTAATTGTCGTCCCGATTGTTCCTGAATTTCGGCACTGCGGGAGGTTTCCATTTCTTGATTGACTCGCAAGCGGTCCAATCGTTCTAAACGAAATAATCCGGGTTCTTTGCCGCCTTCACATTCATAGCCGAGATACCAGGAACCGGCATAAAATATAATTTTTAATGGCCAAGCTAAAAAGAAATGTTCGGTCGTTTTGGATAAGTCTTTAAATCCGGGAATGCGTTTAAATTCTAGTAAGGTTCCCTGGGCGATCGCCGCCTCGATTCGGGGAATAAAGGGAAAGTCCCGGGCGTTATAATGGGCGATTTCCCGGATGGAATAAGCATCAGAACCCTGACCATTTAACTCCATCAGTCCCATGCGGTCTTTTAACTGGTGGGAAATGGAGCGGGCGAGGGGGTCGCTGAGATAGCATTCCTGAGACTGTAGCAACCAATAGATTTGCTTTAACTCCGTGGGTGAAAAAATCGCTGTTCCTGCAAAATAACCGGGTTTCAAGGGCAAATCTGATAAAATTTTATAGGGGTTTAAGACGCGCTCCATATCTTTTCGGAGGTAGTTGTCTCCGGTTTGAGGAATAATTCCCTGTTGGTGAAGTGCGATCGCCAATGCCTGAAAATTCGCGGTTCCCGGTTCTCGAAAAACGGGGTGATGGATGATCAAGCGAATGGTTGCAAGCAGTCGTTTAAACGGTGAGATCGCCGAGTAAGGATGGGGGGAGACGGCCAAATTTTCCAGGGGTTCTACTTGAATTTCTGGAGTATTACCATTCCAAAATCCGCCGGTTCCAATCAGATGATTCCCTTCCAACCATTCCAGATCCGATGCCAAGGCAACGGAGTCTGCATAGAGTTCTCCGGCTAATTTTCCCATGATGGCGCTAACTTCTTCAATGGCGCTGGTAAATTGGGGCAGGGGGTCAAAGAGGGTTTCTAAAACCGATGGCGCGGTGTTTTGCAGGTTGCCGATTCCCGGATAGCGCAAAATCAGGGAAATTAAGTGCATGAGGCGATCAAAATCCTGCAACTGGGAATATTGATGGTACCGAGGTTGAGAAAAGGACTGTCGGGGTTCTCCGGGGTGGCGATCGCGCAGGCGTTGGATTTTTCTTTGGATATCTGCCTCCTGGACCCCTTGTTCTGGGTTGACTCGATACAATGCGGCAAACCCTTCTGCCAGCAGAGGAGGAAACTGATGCAGCGATCGCGACATGGACTCAAGGACTCCCTCGGGCACCTGGCGACTGCGAGTTTGGTTCCATCGCTTGCTGGTTGCCAAAGGCGTCACCAACTGCCACCCCATCCACGGAACCTGAAACTGCCGCAATTTCCACAGCAAACTCATCCGCCATCCCCGTTTAGCATTGGTGGCATCATAGATTACGCTGTCTCCTGCCGCGATCGCAGCTTGAATCTGCGCGATCGCCTCTTGTTCAATCGCTTCCCAGTTTCCCTGGATCCGTTCATCCCCATAGAGGGATTTGCGGATCCCATCCGTCGAAACGATCCGTCCCTCCGTAAGTTTTGTCAGCATTGTGGCAAAGCTAGATTTGCCACAACCAGGGATCCCAATCAAAAAGTGGCAGATTAGCGGCGGTTGCATAGTGGGGTCGTGGAACTGATACTATTTTAGGGGCTAGATTTTAAACTTCGCTCCCTAGGATTGATAACATAATTACTGGACTTCTTTAACGTTAACCGTTTGATTTTTTGTTTGAGGGACCCGGGTTATCCCTTTTTCCCCCCTAGTTTCATGCACCCAATCTTAAATCCCGTGACCTCAACGCGGTCACTGTTTGTCTCCTAGACCCAAATCTTCGAGAGATTATCCGGACAAAAATCCGCTTACTCTGGAGTATTATTTTTAAATTTCTTGACATAATTTTTCATGAAACTTCCGCAATCTTTAAAGTTAAAATCTCAATGGAGAGGCATCCAAGCGAATCGCCTCTACATTGAGGTCGGATGGATTCTCAAAATCTGCGTTAATTGGGGTCTCATACTTTTGGGGGTTTTAATAAAAACTCCCCAATGTTTATAAGAATTTTTCGCATAAATTGGGGAGGGTTTCCCGAACTTAATCAGTTATAATCGATACCATACCCGATGGAAAGCGGGATAAAATTAGACGGTTTAAAGATTAGAGGGTAAACTTGGCAACAGAACTTTCAGCGAAAACGGGAGATAAATTTTCTGGGGTTTAGCCGTAATCAGAATGAATTGAGCAGGTAAAATAACTTTGTAACTGTTGAGAACTCGTAAACGGTTTGTTTATGCCGACCCTCCCCTACTTTCTGAAACCATGACATCAGTGATCTGTGCGATCGCACTGGGAAGCAATCTGGGTGACTCTCCCAGGATTTTGGCTTCAGCGATCGCTCATTTAGATTCGACCCCAGGGATATCAGTACAGCAGACCTCACGCTGGTATCAAACCGCAGCGATCGGCCCTCCGCAACCTGATTATCTCAATGGCTGTGCTTTAGTGCAAGTCCAACTCACCCCCGACCAGTTATTAGCGCGTTTATTAGAGATTGAACAGCAATTCGGACGGATACGCCGGGAACGGTGGGGACCTAGAACTCTGGACCTAGATTTACTCTTCTATGACGATGCAATTGTGGCAACGCCAAATTTGGAAATACCGCATCCTAGGATGAGAGAACGAGCATTTGTGCTACTGCCTTTAGCAGAAATCGCCCCGGACTGGGTGGATCCAGTATCCGGCGAGGCGATCGGGCAACTTCTGCAACGAATAGACATCAGCGGGGTACAAACCCTGTACAATTGATTAATCTATTCCATGAATCGAGGGGATCAGGCGTTAATTCCCACAAATCTGCCAGAGGGGAGATAGCAAAATTAAGTCGTTCCCATCACAATAAAAAGCAGTAAAGTAAACGAGGTTTAACAATGTCACTCAAACTAAATGTTCCATCAATGGTCTGTGAAAGCTGTGCTGAAAAGATAACAGGCGCGATTAAAACGGTTGATTCTGATGCTCAAGTGGATATTGATTTAAAAAACAAAACGGTCACGTTAGATTCTGCCGCTTCCGAATCCTCCTTCAAACAAGCCATTACAGCAGTCGGCTTTGAAGTCAAAGAGGATTAACCTCTTATTCCCCCAAATTAAGGGGTGAGAATTTCCCCTAAAACCCGGTGCGTTACGGCTGTAGCTCAACGCACCGCCCGGGTTAGATTAAGTCCGCTCAAGTCTTGGGGGAATTGCATCGAATTCCTCTTTCTAATCGTTCTTATGCACATTCAGCGATCGCCGTTATAAATAACTATGGTATTCGGTCAAGAACCCCCCACCCTGATTCAACATCGTCTCTCCTATTCCGGTCGAAAATTTGGCTTTGATGTCAACCGTTTACGCCTTCCCAATGGTGCCGAAGGAGAATGGGAATGCATTCGACACCCAGGCGGCGCACTCTGCATCCCCGTTACCGCAGATGGACGACTCGTTTTAGTAGAACAATATCGCTTTGCTGTCCAAGGACGATTACTAGAATTTCCGGCGGGAACCGTGGAACATGATGAAGACCCCTTTCAAACCATCCAGCGGGAAATCCAAGAAGAAACGGGTTACCGTGCTCATCAATGGCAAAGATTAGGTCAATTTTTCCTTGCACCCGGGTATTCTGATGAAGTAATTTACGCCTTTTTAGCCCAAGATTTAGAAAAATTAACCACGCCGCAACAATTAGATGAGGATGAAGATATCCAAACCGTTTTAATGACGCCTCACGATTTTGAGCTGGCAATTCTCAATGGAGAAGCGGTGGATTCTAAGTCAATTTCTAGCTTTTTCCTAGCGCAGCGTCTTCTAAATTTTTAAGTAAAATATCGCACCGGACATGGCATTTTCTGTCCATGCCGGTTTGGGGGTTTAAAGAGTGAGAAATGCTCTGAGAATTAGCAATCCCCTTAAAGGAAACTCAACCCCAAAATTAAAGCGACTTATAAAACCAAGGAAGATTCATGTCTGATTTAATTTTGTTTTGGCATCGCCGCGATTTAAGAATCACCGATAATATCGGATTGGCGACTGCCTTTGAGAAAAGCCGAAAACTTGTTGGCGTATTTTGCCTAGACCCCAATATTTTAAACGGCGCTGATATTGCTCCAGCCCGAGTTAAATATATGCTCGGTTGTTTGGCTGAACTCCAGGAAAACTATGCTAAAATAGGGAGTCAATTGTTCATCCTGTTTGATGAACCCAGACAGGCGATCGCCCGATTAGCCACTGCCTTACAAGCTCAATTTGTCTATTGGAATTTAGATATAGAACCTTATTCCCAGGACCGAGATAAAGCAGTTCGAGAAGCCCTCAAAGAACAGGGAATTGCAGTGGAAACCTTTTGGGACCAGCTATTACATTTTCCCGGAGAGATTTGTAGTAATACCGGCAATCCCTACACCGTTTATACGCCATTTTGGAAAAACTGGATTCGCCAAACAAAAGCAGAAGCTGTCCCGGGATTAGAACAGGCTATATCCCTAACTGAATCTGAACAAGAACGGGCCAAAAATGCTGGTGTAGTTGCGTTACCGACCCTCAAAGATTTAGGATTAAGTTGGGATAATCCCCTGATGCTGGAACCGGGAGAAACTGCCGCGCGATCGCAACTCGAAGACTTTAGCGATCGCACCATTTACGACTACGACGAACAACGGAATTTCCCCGCAGTTCCCGGAACTTCTCTATTAAGTGCCGCCCTCAAATTTGGGGCGATCGGCATTCGCACCGTCTGGAATGCCACCCTCAACGCCTCTGAACAATGCCGGAGTGACGAAACTCGCAAAGGTGTCCAAACCTGGCAACAAGAACTCGCATGGCGCGAATTTTATCAACAAGCACTTTATCACTTTCCCGAACTCGCAACCGGACCTTATCGAGACACTTGGAAAGACTTTCCTTGGGAGAATAACGAAGAACACTTTCAAGCTTGGTGTGAAGGACAAACCGGCTATCCCATCGTTGATGCTGCCATGCGCCAACTGAATGAAACCGGCTGGATGCACAACCGTTGCCGGATGATTGTCGCCAGTTTTCTCACCAAAGACTTGATTATAAATTGGCAATGGGGAGAACAATATTTCATGCAGAAATTATATGATGGAGACCTCGCTGCAAACAATGGCGGTTGGCAGTGGAGTGCCTCCAGTGGCATGGACCCCAAACCCCTACGAATTTTCAATCCCACAACCCAAACCCAGAAATTCGACCCCGAAGGAGACTACATTCGCGAGTGGGTACCCGAGTTGCGATCCATTGAGACAGAAGCTTTAATTTCAGGGAAAATTCTCCCATTAGAACGGGAATCCTCTGGATATCCTGCACCCCTTGTCAATCACAATGAACAACAGCGTCGATTTAAAGCCCTATATCAACAGCAAAAAGCCTTAACGGAATAAAAGTTCGTAGTAACGCCTTCAGGCGTTTCCGATGTTCGTAGTAACGACTTTAGTCGTTCTCTTGGTTTGTAGTAACGACTTCAGTCGTTTCCGATGTTCGTAGTAACGACTTCAGTCGTTATCCCCCAATTTAGTAACACCGGCAATTCTTTTCAATTCTTCGTATAATAACCCGAAATAAATTGGGTAATTCTACAAAACAGTAGGAGCATTTTTCTCCCTTTTTGAGAGTAGGGAGCAAGATGTTCCCACTCCTCACTACGAACAGGAAGAGAACGACTGAAGTCGTTACTACGAACAGGAAGAGAACGACTGAAGTCGTTACTACGAACTTAAGAGAAGAGAACGACTGAAGTCGTTACTACGAACTTAAGAGAAGAGAACGACTGAAGTCGTTACTACGAACTAAGAAAGATGAATTTATTCTGCTTGACAGAGGGAAGATTGTAGGGTGTAGGTGACATAATCATGTAACCGATCGCAGGCCAAGGTTAAGAGTTTATCTAATTTTGACCGATCGCCTTCACCATCTAAACTTTCTCGGGAAATATCAGCAATTGTCCATAGTTTTACCGTTTGGTCCCAACTGGCAGAGGCTAAAATCTGATTATCCGGACTAAAACTTCCCCCAGCAATTCGGTTTTGATGTCCTTCTAGGGTAGTCAAGAGGCGACCGTTACGACTCCAAATTTTAACGGTGCGATCGTCACTGGCGGAGGCTAAAATTTTGCCATCGGATGAAAAACTCACCCACAACACTTTATCCCGATGTCCCTCTAGTGTATTTAATAGTTCTCCAGTCCGACTCCAAATTTTAACCGTATTGTCATCACTGGCAGTGGCGATCGCTGCTTCATCGGGAGAAAAACTCACGCTATTTACTTCATCCAAATGTCCCTCTAAGGTAGCAGCTAAATTAAAAGTATCGCTATCCCACAATTTCACCGTTTTGTCTGCACTGGTGGAAGCAATTAACGTCCCTTTTGGACTGAATTTTACCTCAAACACTCGTCCTTGATGGCCGGTTAAAGTTGCCAGAAGACTGCCGTTTCGATTCCAAACTTTCACAGTTCCATCCCAACTGCCAGAAACCAGGCGATCGCCTTCCGGAGAAAAATTCACACTATGCACTAAATCTGAATGTCCCCGCAGGGTCTGCAAAACCTTTCCCTGTCGGTCCCAAAGTTTGACCGTTTTATCTCGACTTGCGGAGGCGATCGCCTCTCCATCGGGAGAAAAGGCCACTCCCTGGACCCAATCCCTATGTCCTCGCAGAGTTTGGACTAAGGTCCCATTTTGTTGCCACAGTTGCACCGTGTTATCCCGACTCCCCGAGGCCAAAATCTCGCCATCGGGGGAAAAACTCACCGTATTCACCAAATCCTGATGTCCCTGAAAGACCTCAGTTAACCGAATTTCAGGATTCCATAACATTGTCGTATTATCCCCACTCGCGGAGGCCAAAGTTTTGCCATCGGGGGACCAGGCAATGTCCCAGACGGCAGCACTATGGGCCGTTAAACGCTTCAGCAGGGTCCTATCATAGACACTCCAGAGTTTCACGCTGTGGTCCTCACTCGCCGTCCCCAGTAAATTGCCATCAGGAGACCAAATTACCCGAGTCACCACATTATCATGAGCTTTGAAAGCATTAATGAATTGTCCATCCCGAGTCCAAAGTTTGACCCTCCCATCGCCACTCGCGGTTGCCAAAGTTTGACCATTGGGAGCAAAATTCACAGTAGAAACACCGCTTTGATGTCCGGTCAATGTTGTTAATAATTCTGCTGTTCCCTGGGGGGTAATTTGCCAGAGTTTCACTTGATTATCATAACTTGCTGTAGCGAGGATTTCACCATCAGGAGAGAAACTAATATCAGAAATTTCTTTCGTATGGGCGGTGATAGTTTGCAGCAGGATGGGAGGAGTTCGGGAGTTGGGTTCGATGCGCCAAATTTTAGCAGTTTTGTCGGTACTGCCGGTGACAAGTAACTGACCTTGAGGACTGAAACTCACGGCAAAAACACTCCCTTGATGTCCGCTGAGGGTATGAAAGAGAGTCCCATCCATTGCCCACAATTTGACCTGGTGATTGGCAGTTGCTGTAGCAAGAGTTTGTCCGTCTGGGGAAAAAGCAAGTCCATAAACGCGATCGCCATGTTCTAAGGTTTGCAATAATTCCCCTTGCGCTGTCCATAAAATTGCTCTACCATCAGCGCTGGCGGTGGCAATGGTTTCTCCGTTGGGAGACCAAGCAACATCCCAAACCCATCCGCTATGCTGATTGAAACTATTCTGTTCTTGAAGATTGGCAAGAATGGTTTCTAAATTAACCACTGCCGGGGCCATTAATTCCGAGGTTGCCCAATTAGATTGTAATTTTCGACCGGCCCGAATTGCATTGACTAACGCTTCGAGTTTTTCGTTGGAAGAGTTGCGAATTTTAGACGCAGAATTCAAAGCTTTAATTTCAGCAATTTCCGCTTGTCTTTTTTGAGAATTTGCCCAGGCAATAATGGTGATAGAAAGCAGAGAAACGGCACAGAGTCCGACTAATCCGAAGGTGATGACTCGTTGGGCTTTTTTATAGGCTGTATCTAGGATTTGTTTGGCTTTTCGTTCCGCTTCTAAGGTGATTTCGGTTTCGATTTTGGCTAATTCTAGGGATTTTTTCTCGCTATTTTGACTAGCGGAGAGAAACTGGTAGTCGCGATCGCTTAAACTTTTATCACTAGCCCAGTTTAAAGCATCCTGTAACGCCTGTCCCCGCAATAACCGCGAGGAATCTTCTCCACCACTCTCCCACCAAGCGGCGATCGCCTCAGAATAGGGACGCAAATTCGCCAACTGGTTCTCAATCCAGTCGGCATTAAAAATCTGTTGATAAATTCGATTAAATACGGTTAAATTGCCCTGATGTTTGACGACTAACCCCGAGAGGCGCAGTTGAGTTTGTTCCGGACTATTATCCGCTGGGTAACCCTCGGGGTGCGCTGTTAAAATTTTTTGATATAATCCCAATCGTCGCGGGGTGCGTTTTTCATCACAAAGGAGGCGATCGCGAATTGTTTTTAAATGGTCTGGTTCATCCTGAGATTCCCAATTGTCCAACAGATATGTTTTAACTAATGCCCCTACATCCGGTCGAGAATTATGGGCTTTATCTACCACCATTTTACATAATTTCTGGGTCAAAAACGGTTGCCCTCCGGTCCAATCTAAGATTTCTGATAAAACACTTTCCGGATCCGTAAACTGCTGAGACAATCCGGGAATTAAGGCAGGTTTCGCTTCGGCTAAAGTAAACCCATGTAGGGCGATCGCTTGTCCAATATTAAACGGAGTACGCTGTTTGTCTGCGATTAAATCTGAGGGGGTTGCCACTCCTAATAAACAGAATGTCAGGCGATTGTAAGGGGGCTGATGCGCCCGTTGATTGTAACAAGCGCGAATAAAGGCAAAAAAATCATCAGTAGGGAAATTTAAACTGAGAATACTGTCAATTTCATCGATAAAAATGACAATTGTTCCCGGAATTTGTACCAACACCACAGTTTCGATAAACTCCCGAAATCGCCCCAGAGGAGATAACCACTCGCGATCGCGCCACCAAGACCCCAGATTCACCTCAAGTTGCAAATCCAGGGTCAGACTCCGCAGCATATTCGCATACCACTGAGTTGAAGTCCCCTGCTGGATATTGTCCATCGAAATATCAATCACACTACAGGCAACTCCCGCTTCTTTTAACTGCCGCATCACCTGCACCCGCAAGCTGGATTTTCCCGTTTGTCGAGAATTCAATACATAACAAAACTGACCTGATTTTAATCCATCATACAGTTCAAAATCTGCCCTTCTTTTGACATAAGTTGGCGCATTTTCAGGCAAGGTCCCGGAAAAAATATAGGAGTTTGTCATGATTGATTTACCAGTTTAAATTGGGATTAAATGGGGAGGACCCCCCCTAACCCCCCCTTGCTAAGGGGGGGACTAGAATCTTACAAAAGTAGTTTTTTGAAGTTCACGATTAAGATGATTTGCCTTACTATTTAACTCCCCTTCCGGTCCCCTCCCCTTAGCAAGGGGAGGGCTAGGGTGGGGTTCCCCCCGATTGGTAAGGGTGGAAATTAGAACAAAATTTTATGGTCGAATTCCGGTCCCCTCCCCTTAGCAAGGGGAGGGCTAGGGTGGGGTTCCCTCCGATTGCCAAACAGCATTTTATGGGTCGAATAGCTTTACCCTTAATCATGCAGTCAACCTATTATCAATTAACAGCCAAACGCACCGAAAAATACTGTCGATACAACTCAAATCGAGGGGTAACATTATTATCCTGTAACTGAACCAATCCCATACTATATAACTTAAAAGCGCGTTCAGAAGGAATTTTAACAGGCTTATTTGCCATCACTACATCACGAAAGGCTGCTGCCAATTCAGGATGATGTTGGAGATTCCATAAATGTTGGCGAAGATGGTCACTAAATGGCCCTGCTTCTGTTGCCGCAATCTGGGAAAATTGCTCTAATGTCATCGGTTGACGACATAAAAAATCCAGGGATTTTCGGATTAAATAGGGATGTCCCCCGATCGCACTCATCAACTGGCGAACTTCTCCCTCGCTGTCCCAGTTTAAGCCATACCGTTGGGCTAAATCCTGCACCTGTAAGGCTGTAAATTCCGGTAATGGAAAGACAGCGCCCACGTTGGCAAGGGGAGAATGATTGATGTCAAGGGCGCTATAAACTTCCGTAGAATGCACCACAATTAATCGCAGTTGTTTCCAAATATCCCCCCGGCGATCGCTACGTCTGGCGATGTCATACCAAGCGCGTAATAATCGACAAAAATCATTGGCAATTTCCGGATGTTCAAATACCACATCAACTTTGTCTAAAGCTAAGACTAACGGAGTTGGCAATTGAGATAAAATATACTCCTCAAAATAAACGGTGCAATTATTATTGCAGCCAAAAATATCGTCCCAATAATTTGATAATTGATTGGGTAACCCAGATAATTGACCAACGCTGGCGCAAAACCACTGCAAGAAGGTGCGGAGGTCCGCAAAAACTGTACTATCGGCCAAATCAAAACTTAAGGTAACGGTGTGATAGTTAGCAGTTCGGGCCACTTCTAGGATGCGATCAAGTAGGGAGGTTTTGCCCATTTGTTGGGGCGCTTTAATCCGAATTAATGCCCCCGGTTGCGCGATCGCCACTTGACATCGGGCTTCTATCGGTGGACGGTGAACATAAAACCGCGAGTCCAAGGGAACCGAACCTTCTGAACAGTTTAGTATAGGTCCCTTGAGCGTTTCTGAGGTCACCCAACTCTCGGTTTTCAGTAAAGACCCTCCTCCCGCCTGGGAATTGTTTAAGGTTGCTTTCCAATGCCGTTCTAACGCCGTTTTAAAATTTTTCTTACTAACTTTCTCCCCTAATGAATCCGACAAGCGTTGCCAGAAATCTTTGCCCACCATTCGGTGTAAATAATTGGCGGCATATTCCGTATTTTCCGCAATCTCTTCGTAAGTTTTGTCTTGCCAAGCACCCCGAAAAATCATCATTTCGATATCGGTGATATGCTTTCCCGTCTTGGCAAAAATTACTCGATCGGCTATTTTGAATGCTTCTTCAAAATTGATAGGAGTTTCCTGCATAAAGCTTAAAGTTTTAATAAAGAGAAGGGGAAAGTCCGGGGTAATAACTATTAATTTGTATTATATCAGGTTGCTGCGGTAGCCTAGGACCCACAGCAGATAACGGTGGGGACAGAGGGAACCTGAATTTTTCAGAATTTCATGAAAGGGGGTAAAGGGTAACGAATGAGTAATAGTCAATTGACAACAGACAACCAGACTAATCCTAGAATCTCCCGGAGGAGTTGGAAAAATTTTTTTTCTGTCCGGATTTGCTAGGTCAGGAAAAGTAATAAAAAGTCATCAGCGATCGCCGTCCCAGGAGCCTAATGTCAAGATTTCCTGACTTTTTGGCATTTCCTAGGTCATAAAAGGTATCGGCGATCGCGGATACTATCATATACAGTACACCTGGGAGGGTGCTGATGTATTACGCTTACCTCTCTGTTCCAAATCACGAGTTTGAAGAACTGTTTCCCCAGGGAGTGCCTACCTATGGGTTCACCCCGGATGATTTCATAGAAATTTATGATGGATGCACCGGCGAATTGATGGATATCGAACCGGCCTTTCGCGTGAACCGCGCCGGGTTGACCTGGGACCAAGAACTTGCTCTCTTCCAAGAATACACTGCAATGATGAACGATCCTCTCTTTGTCCAAGGAATGTTTAGATTGTTGGACAGTGGTTGGTTTACCATTTCCGAGTCCCAAGTTCAATCCGTTGTATGGCGCGATCGCGAAGAAATTTTTTGCTTTCAATATAATAAAAACAAAACAATGGATGCCAATCCCTTATTGACTTAGCGTTGTGCTCATTCAATGTCATATCCATTGTTCCCCTATCTCTCCAAACCAGCGGGTGAGATGAGGAATTTTTTCTTAAGTAAAATGTACCCAGGGAAAGGCATTGGTTTAGGGCCGTGGGTTCTGGGCGAACTCCTGAACCGTTTAAACACTTGCTAATCCGAATCATAGAGACCCTCTTGTTTCTCGTTCCTTTTCATTGATGCTTATTCACAATAACAGAAGTGAAACCGGGTATGAGACTGGGTTCTGGGCCAGTTTATGAACTGTCTGAGGCGGCGATCGCCTTTGGCTGCTTGATCTGTTTTAATGAATCTATAGGCAAATTACTGATTCCAGTTTTCCATATTTTAAGGATATGGAGGACAGATGATTCCTCACGGAAACACTTAAAGGTTATAACAAATTGAGGAGGCAAACTCTCCCCCATAGCTAGGGGATTGCCTCTTTAAATCTCTTCGGTATAATTGATATCAACGTTTAAGTCACGTTATTAAACCTCAATTCAACGAAAGGAAATTCAGTGCTGCAATTTGAATCTCAACCCCTTGCCGATTTAGCCCAAAGTTTACGGACCGTTCGCCAAGCCAAAACCTTTAATAATCCCGAACGATTTATAGAAGGGTGGTACTGGGCCATCCGGTCTAAGGACTTAAAAATTGGTCACGTTAAACCCATCACCCTACAAGGTCGAAACCTGGCAATTTATCGAGGAACCGATGGCAAAGTTGTCGCCTTAGATGCCTACTGTCCCCACATGGGCGCTCACCTCGCTGAAGGCAAAGTTGACGGGAATAGATTGGGCTGTTTTTTCCACAATTGGAAATATGATAATCGCGGCCAATGTGTCGAAACTCCGGGCCTAGATAGAACGATTCCCGCCAAAGTTCGGTCTTGGCCCACTTGTGAAACCTATGGCCTAGTCTGGGTTTGGACCGGCGAGACTCCCCGACATCCCGTGCCTTTTGTTCCAGAATTGGCTGGTAAAGACTGTGATGCGGGCTTTGGGTTAGGGTTCCGCAAAAACTGTCATCCGAATGTAGTGATGATTAATGCGATCGATGCCCATCATTTTAATACCGTTCATAACCTACCCGTTGAGGTGAAATTCGAGAAAGAAAACCTCAACGACAACGCCATTATTTTCAACAATATTACCCGTGGGGGAGACCAATCTTGGTTTATCAAACTGATTCGTCCCCTGTATCAAAATGAAATTACCTATAAAATGTGTTATTGGTATGGCAGCACTGGCACTGTGACCGTGGGGCCAGACTTTTTGCACTTTCACATTATGTTTACTATCCGCCTCAAAGCCGATGGCAAAGCCGAAGGTCAAACGATCGCCATTACCGAGAAACGTCCCGGTTTGGGGGGATGGCTATTTAATCGGATTGTCTTGTGGATTACCTTGCGGGTGGGGAATTACTTTGCCAAAGGGGATACTCAAGTATTTGAAACGATTAAATTTGATTTAAAAACCCCGACTCTAGCGGATCAATCGATTATTGAGTTTATCGAACAAGTAGAAACACAAAAACCTCTGAAATGGGAAACCTGGGAGACAGTTGAGCATCTGTCATAATCCCGACGACTCCGGAAAAAACCCAGGCTAGACTACGCCATAATGGAATGGTTGCCACGGAGTCACCGATGAGTCAATCTTTATTTACCACAGCGCAGTTTGACTTACCTCATGTTACAGAAGGCGATAAATTGCATCGCCTTCTTTCTGCTGCTTTAAAAAGCAGCATTGGCAATTCGTTGTCAATCCCAGAGGCAGTCACCCCGGCCTATTGGAATTCATCTTACTTTGGCCTGGATCAGGTGAAAATTTTTCAGGATTCCACTGGGGAAGAACAGCAGCAAATTTTGTATCAATGTAGCAACGCACTTCTGGAAGAAGCCTACTTTGTAGAAAAAGCAGGCGTGGGATACATGGCGAAAATGGTCATGCTGGCCGAAACCACGGAAGAACGGATGCTGTATGGGTTATTTGCAGCGGATGAAGCCACTCATTTAGCGCAAATTCGGCCATTTTTAGCCGATCGCGACCCAGTAGCAACGGGCGATCGCTTTTTAGAATTACTGGCTGAAATTGTGGAGATGGAGGATAAAAGCGTCTTAATCTTTGTGATTCAGGTGGTGTTAGAAGGATGGGGACTTAGCCATTATCGCCACCTCGCTAACGACTGTTGCGATCGCGAATTAACCCAGATGTTTCGCGGATTTCTCGATGCCGAAGCGCGCCATCACAGTACCGGCGTCACCTTGTGCGATCGCCACCCCATCACCCCGCAATCCCAGAGTGCGATCGTAGAAGCCCTCACCTCATTCTTGCAGATGGTCCAAGTCGGACCCCAACGAGTCCTTCAGGCGATCGCACAAGTCAAAGGAGATTTATCCCGTCCCCAACAAATCAAAATCTTCCAAGAATTAGACACCCAAACCCACAGCGCCACTCGCCTCCAACTCCTGCGATCGCTCCTCCGCTCCGACCCCACCCATTCTATCATCAATCACCTAGAAGAAAAAGGCTCCTTCACCCCCTACCCCCCAGAAAAATGCGTCCTTCAATAAAACCCATCCCCAGTTCGTAGTAACGACTTCAGTCGTCCTCTTTCTTAGTTCGTAATAACGACTTCAGTCG